>JBARSW010000098.1:0-16920 GCA_049644925.1 Chitinophagaceae bacterium
ACCTGGGCTGGTATTACTAATATAAAGCCGCCACTGCGACTGCAGTTTTCTCCTTATATTTCTACATATGTAAACCATTTTCCAGGGAATACACCCGGAGAAAAAAACTGGACATCATCATTAAACGGCGGGATGGATGTAAAATATGGCATCAACCAGGCATTTACACTTGATGCAACTTTAGTACCTGATTTCGGACAAGTACAAAGCGATAATAAAATACTTAACCTTACTCCATTTGAAGTTCAATACCAGGAAAACAGGCCTTTTTTTACCGAAGGCACTGAATTATTCAATAAAGCCGGCTTATTTTATCCACGCAGAATTGGTATAGACCCTCTCCTGCTTCACTCGCCTTTTGACTATATGAACCAGGACGATAAACTAATTAACAACCCTGTTGAATCAAAATTGATTAATGCCACAAAAATTTCCGGCCGTACATCAAAAGGCCTGGGAGTAGGCGTACTCAATGCCATTACCAATTCTCGGTATGCTACGATAGAAAATACCATATCAGGAAATAAAAGAGAGGTTCTTATTGACCCGTTAACCAATTATAATGTTTTCGTGCTGGACCAATCATTGAAAAACAATTCAAGCATTACATTTACCAATACCAATGTGTGGCGAAGTGGTAAAGCTTATGATGCCAATGTAAGCATTGCACAGTTCAGCCTGAATGACAAAAAGAATACCTGGTATTTAAATGGAAAAGCTGCTGTAAGTATTCTATCAGGAAGTGGTGAAGACAATAATATCCCGAACGGGTATGGTCATAGTTTTACATTTGGTAAATCAAGTGGCCGGTTTACTTTTAACGTAAAACAGGATTTAATCAATAACAAATTCAGGGGAAATGACCTGGGTTATATCAGTACTACCAACCTGATTGATCATTCCATCTATATGGGTTATAAATGGATCAAGCCAACGAAATGGTATAATAATATATACCTGAACTTCAATTTAAATCATTCACAACGGCTAACAAATCCCTCAGCTTTCCAGGGCCTTAATATAAATGCCAATGTAAACGGACAGTTGAAAAATCTATGGCAGGTTGGTGCACTTGTTGGTTATGAACCTGTCGGAAATAACTATTACGAAACCCGGGAAGAAGGTCGGTTCTTCAGGGGATGGTCCAACTATTTTGTATCGAGCTGGTTTGAAACAAACAATTCAAAGAAATACAGTCTTGGAGCAAACTTCATGTACATTGACCGTTCCATGTTTAACAGCAAACGTTATGAAATAGAACTGGAGAACCGCTACCGGTTTAATAATAATCTTACCATCTACCACGAGATTGAATTTTCGCCACAGTTAAGAAATACCGGCTTTGCCACAAAGGAAAACGACCAAATTATTTTTGGTATGAGAGATATTAAACAGGTGGAAAATCTGATCGGTATCAAATACAGTTTTAACAGCAAAATGAATATTAACACAAGAGTAAGACATTACTGGAGCCAGGTAAAATACAATCAGTACTTTACATTATTGGAAAATGGGTTATTACAAAGCGATGAGTTTTTTTCCGGAAATGCCAATTATAATATCAACTTCTTTAACATTGATATGGTTTATACCTGGCAGTTTGCTCCCGGTAGTTTTCTGAATGTTGTGTGGAAGAATGCAGCAATAAATGGCAGCCAGGATATTAGCGGAGATTACTTCAAGAATATTAACAATACCATGAAGGCTGATGACAATAATAACATTTCGCTTAAAGTGATTTATTTTCTTGATTACTTGAAGTTGAAAAAAAGATTGATAAAAAAAACATAACCTTCCCGAAAAAAGCAGGTGGGCTTACTTTATAATTTCACCATACTCCGGCTTCCAGTCGTATTTCCAGCGGCGGTGGCTCCATAAATAATTGGAAGGATCTTTCAGGATAATTTCCTCCAATTTATTTTTATACATCAGTGTTAATTGTTGTGGAGTAAATAGTGAAGCATTTTCCGCAATAAGACTTGCTGAAAAATGAAAATAGCCTCTTTTTAATTTATGAAAACCAATCATCACTAATGCCGTTTTACTTTTTACAGCTCCTTTTGCCGGGCCCGTTACAAAAGGAACAGGTTTCCCTAAAAAATCCATCCAATAACCATTTGCCGGGTCACCGGGATTTTGATCAGCAGCTAATGCTAAAAGATATTGTTGAGAGAAAACTTTATGCATTTTATTCTTAAAATCCTGTGCGGAGATAAGGAAGGTACCAAACTGACTCCTGAATTTATAAAATATCCTGTCCAGTATCTTATTGCTGATTGGCATATAAATGCCCACAAATAGTGCCTTTAAATTAAGTGAATAGAGGAGATTTGCATATTCCCAGTTAAACTGATGACCTGCCATTATATGAACATTATATCCCTTTTCTATTAGCCGGTTTATCAAATCATATTCGCCGGTACCTCTTTTTTGAATCTGCTTTTTACTAAGGGAAATAAATTCTAATGATTCAATAAAAGTATCGATAAGATTATGATAAAATTTTTTTGCAATTGCTGTTCTTTCTTTCAATGTCTTTTCAGGAAAGGCAATGGCGAGATTGCTCAGTACAATTGATTTCCTGTATTTAAATACATAAAAAACAAATCCATATATAATATCTGAAAAAAAGTAAAGCACCCGCATGGGCAACAGAGAAACCAACCATAAAAAACCATAAACAACGTAATACATAGTTTGCAAATATAGAATCTACAGAACGATGTTTTGAACAAGGCGGCTCTTATCGGGATAGTCAGTATTAAAATGCAGACCTCTGCTTTCTTTTCTTAAACTGGCACCTTTCACAATCAGGTAACCTACTGTAATCATATTACGCAGTTCCAGCAGTTGGGGCGATAGCGTACTGCTCTGGTATAAGTTTTCAGTCTCTTCCCATAACAAATCAAGCCGGCGCATGGCTCTTTGCAAACGAACATTATTTCTTACAATACCAACATAGTCGCTCATGATCTGTTGCAGTTCTTTTAAACTCTGTGTAATCAGAATCATTTCTTTGGGCTCAGTAGTTCCTTCTGCTTTCCAGTCAGGCACTTCTGTTCCGGCACTTTTCCATAAATGTTTATAAGCCTCTTCAGGTTCCGTGAACTTCGTAATACTATCTACATAGCACCGGTGTGCAAACACCATGGCTTCCAGCAATGAATTACTGGCTAAACGATTTGCTCCATGCAAACCCGTGCTGGCACACTCACCACAGGCATATAAGTTTTTGATGGAACTATTTCCCCACTCATCAGTTTTAATACCTCCGCAACTGTAATGTGCCGCCGGCGAAACGGGAATCATTTGTTTGGTAATATCTATTCCTATGGATAAACATTTTTCATAAATATTGGGAAAATGTTCAATAAATTTTTCTTTACTGAAATGCCGGCAATCCAGCCATACATGTTCTGTACCGGCTTTTTTCATCTCACTGTCTATTGCTCTTGCTACAATATCACGGGGTGCCAGATCTTTTCTTTCATCATATTTTTCCATAAAGGCTTCGCCATTCATATTCCGGAGAATGCCCCCATCACCCCTAACTGCCTCCGTAATTAAAAAAGCATGCCCTCTTAATCCGGGTTCATATAATGAAGTGGGGTGAAACTGAATAAATTCCATATTTTCTATTCTCCCTTTGGCCCGATAGACCATTGCCACTCCATCGCCGGTTGCGATAGAAGGATTGGTGGTAGAGCGGTAAACTTGTCCGTTTCCCCCGGTTGCAAGCACTGTTATTTTTGACAGGATCTTTTCAATCTTATTGTTTTCCAGATTTAAAATATATACACCATAGCATTCTACATCAGGTGTAGATTTTGTAATAAGATAACCCAAATGGTGCTGGGTAATTATATCAATAACAAAGCAATGTTTGATAAATTCAATATTCTTTTGTTTGCTCACTGCATCAATCAAAGCCCTTTCCATTTCTTTTCCTGTTACATCTTTATGATGCAGGATTCTAAATTCAGAATGTCCGCCTTCTTTACCTCTTTTAAATTCTCCATCTTCTTCCTTATCAAAATTTGCGCCCCAGTCAATTATTTCCTGTACCCGCTTCGGCCCTTCTTTAACAACTACCTCTACTACTTTTTCATTACACAACCCATCTCCGGCAATCAGCGTATCTTCTATATGTTTTTCAAAACTGTCATTCACCGGGTCGTTAACTACTGCAATACCTCCTTGAGCATATTTTGTATTCGTTTCATCAGATGTTGCCTTGGTCATCATCAGTACCTGCTTTTCAGGAAACTGCTGGGCAACTTTCAGTGCATACGTTAATCCGGCAATACCTGACCCTATTACTAAAAAATCTGTTTGTCGCATATTTCAAACTTCTAAATAATTTTTACTCTTATTTATTACGAAGATACTTGATTGCCCCTTCTGTAATAAATAATTGAGCCAATCCATAAGTACTCATGATTACAGTTCCTGCCCATTCAAATGATTGATAAAATTTATTAAGGGCCAGTACAGAATCAGAAATGACAAATAATATTGCTCCGGCTAACATCCACTTACCGGCATTTTTGTTCTTAATAAAAAACAGGTGCATTGCCAGCATGAGCATAAAGCTGATGACAATGCCATATATCCTTACCGGCAATTTCATATCACCGAGATAAGGTAAAATCCAGTACATTAAACCAGCATAATAGACAATTACTATCAATAAAAACCAGGGATTACTCTTCACCTGTTCTTTTATTCTGATTTTATGAAAGAACAGGATATAAAAAATATGTGCCAGTAAAAAGGCAGATAATCCCAGTAAAAAGAAAATTGATTTCTTTTCCTGGAACATTAATAAAACATCACCCGCCAATGAAAAAAACAATGCAAGTACTATCCATTTTCCGGGACCTTCTGTTATATTTCCTTTTTGTGAAAGGAAATAACCAATAAGCGCAGGCATTAACATCGGCTTAAAAACAGATTGTATCAGGGTGCTTTGAAGCTGTATCCCGATAATATCTCCTACCAGGAAAAGCAGGAATAAAATAATCCAGAATTGTTTTTTCATTTATAAGATTTAGGCATCTACCCAGGCATTATTTTCCTTTATTAATTCTATCAGTTCCTCCACTGCAATTTCACTGTTTACATTCTTCTTTACAATTTCTCTGCCTTTATACAAGGTAATTTTTCCGGGACCGCTGCCTACATAACCAAAATCTGCATCCGCCATTTCACCGGGACCATTTACAATACAACCCATGATTGCAATTTTTAATCCTTTCAGGTGATTGGTAACCGCCCTGATCTTTGCAGTGGTTTCCTGCAAATCAAACAATGTACGTCCGCAACTGGGGCAGCTGATATATTCAGTCTTCGAGATTCTTGTTCGGGTAGCCTGTAAAATGCTGAAAGCCGTATTATTGGTAAACTGGTATATGTCTTTTACTTCCAGGTAAGTTCTTCCGGTTGCTTTAATATTTTCCATCTGGGCCTTACTGCTGTATCCCAAACAAATACCATCACCCAAACCCTCTAAAAATAAAGCTCCTGTCTCCGAGGCAAAATGAATCAGGTGCTCATCGGGTGTTTGCCAGCTGCTGTCAGTTATTAATACAACAGGATTTTTAATTTCCCTGGCCATTAATGCGGCAAACATGCGGCGAACTGATTGCATGGCATTTGTATTGGTAGAACTCAGGCAAATAACAACAGATGTATCATTTGCAAACTTATCCTGGAAGGAAAAATCATTAACCGCTGTTGCATCACTAAAACAATCTACCATCACAAAATTCAATTTATCGCTTGTGCTTTCGGCATTGGCATAACCACTATCACTGTAGATAGGAAAGTATTTTGTTTTGTCTGTTGCCAGAGCCCATGCTGCCGGATATACAATTACTTTTAATGTACCGGGTAAATCAAAATCAAGTAACTGGTGCCCCGTAAAAATATAATCCGCCGCTGCATCTCCAATATTCCATTTGTCTGTTGCTTCATTATAAGTGTAACCAACACTTTGCAACTGAGCAGGAGTTATTTTTTCGATCTTACTTAAATCTGCCACTACCACCGGTACCTGCTTTTCGCCAATATTTTCTACCGCAAAAGTCTCTCTTCTTTTAAACTCAAATGGATTATAGGAAATCTTATCATCTTTATTAATCGTCTGTGGACTGTCGACTGTGGACTGTCGACCAATGTATCTTTTCACTAAATCCTTACAAACAGGAATTTCAAACTCAGGGTCTTCTGTTAATGACACCCGGATAGTATCACCCAGGCCATCTTCCAGTAAAGTGCCGATACCAATTGCACTTTTAATTCTTCCATCTTCACCGTCACCAGCTTCTGTTACGCCAAGGTGCAATGGATAACAATCACCAAATTCATCAACCATTGACTTTACCAGTAAGCGGTATGCCTGCACCATTACCTGCGGATTACTGCTCTTCATACTAAGAATGATATTGTGATAAGATTCTCCCCTGGCTATCCGTAAAAACTCCATGGCACTTTCCACCATACCATTTGGTGTATCACCGTAACGACTCATGATTCGGTCGCTCAATGAACCATGATTAGTACCAATCCGCATTGCCGTGCCATGTTCTTTGCAAATCTTAACCAGTGGTGTAAATCGTTCCCTAATCCTATCTATCTCTTCCAGGTAATCGGCATCAGTGTATTCAATCAGTTCAAATTTTTTCTTATCAACATAATTACCCGGATTTACTCTCACCTTTTCTACTATACGGGCAGCTATTTCTGCTGCATTGGGAGTAAAATGTATATCGGCAACCAATGGTGTGTTATATCCCCTTTTTCTCAATTCATTTTTAATATTCAACAAATTTTCTGCTTCTTTTTTTGATGGGGCAGTGATGCGTATAAGTTCTGAACCGGCTTCTATACAATGGATACTCTGCTCTACCGTAGCAATGGTATCCATTGTATCGGTAGTGGTCATTGTTTGTATTCGTATGGGATTAAAATTGCCAATAAGCAGGTTGCCTACGCTGACTTCTTTTGTTTTAAGCCGCTTAAATTCCGTAAGTGATTCGCAGTATAATTGCATAATTACAAAGCTAACAAAGTAGAGGCAGTAAAGTTTTAGGTTCACCAATCTTTTGTCTGAGAAGCTCCACCCTTATTTTGTTCTTTCTGGAGTCTTTGCTGTACTTCTTTTTCTTTCTGTTCCAGCAGTTTGAGCCGCTGTTCTACTTCTTTCTCACTCATTTTGGGTTGTTGCTGCTTTTTTTGTTTCTGCTGCTGTTCCTGTTTTTTCTTTTGCTGTTCATTTTCCTTTTTGGGAGGATTTTTCTTTTTCAGTTCCAGTAAGGCCTTTTGTAAATTTTCTCTTGCCTCTTTATCACTTGAATTTTTTCGAAGAGCCTCTTTATAAGCATCTATACTTTCTTCTAATTTTTTCTGCCGGCTATAAATTACTCCTTTATTATAAAAAGCAGGGGAAATCAAGTCAGCGTCTTTTGTAGATGTTGCCACTTCAGTAAACAATTTTTCAGCCTCATCCTCCTTTCCTTGTTTTTGTAAACTATTTGCAAGGTTAAATTTTGCAGTATTATTGCCAGGTTCCGCCTGCAACGCTTTTTTGTATTCTGTTGCTGCTTTTTCAAACTGTAGCTGTTTGTAAAATTCATTGCCATTTTGAATAAACGTTACTGATTGCTGTGACCAAGCGGCTGCATAAACAAAAAGCAGTGATATAATCAGTATTTGTTTCATGCAGCAAGTTTTTTCCTTTCAGGAATAAATATTTCAACCAACAATAATAAAAACATTGCTGCCCCAAACCAAAAGTAATAAGTCTTGAAATTCATCATTGATTCATCACTGAATGCTTTGAGGTCAATTTGCGATAATTGATTTTTCAATAGAGAAACTGCCTCATCACTGCTTTGTAAACGAACATAAACACCATTGGTTTTCTGTGCCAGCTCTTTCAATGCTTCTTCGTTCAATTTTGTAATAATAGTATTCCCTGTAACATCAATTTTATTTTGACCCGTCAGTGGGTCAATTATTACAGAACCTTCCGGTGAGCCAATACCTACCGTATTGATCATCACTCCACGGGTTGCCAGTTCTTTTGCTGTTGCCACTGCATCTTCATCATGGTCTTCGCCATCTGAGATTAAAATAATTGCCTTAAATTTTTTTTCCTCACTGTTAAATACTTTAGCACTCATATTCAACGCATCACTAATCACAGTTCCCTGTTGTGGAATAACATCCGGACTGGCAGAAGCTACAAAAAGCCTTGCTGCTCCATGATCTACAGTAAGTGGCATTTGCAGATAGGCTTTACCTGCAAACAACACTAAGGCAACCCGGTCATTGGGCATTTCATTCAATAGTTTTCCGATGAATTGTTTTGCCCGTTCCAGCCGGTTTGGAGCCAGGTCTGCGGCAAGCATGCTTTTGCTTACATCTAATGCGATAACCACATCAATACCTTTCCGTTTAATATTTTCTGCACCTGCAGGTTTACGGGGATTCATTACTGCTACCACACCAATTGCCATGGCAATAATAATAATAATAAACTTGCTGGTAAAAAGCAGGTGAGAATAGTTACTGATTAATGCCCTGACTAATTTTTCATCGCCTATTCTTTTTATAGTTTTTTTCTTCCATCGTATCAAAATGATAAAAAGAATAGTCAGTACTGCAATGGCCAGGAATAACCACACAAACTCTTTATATTGAAATTGGAGTTTCATTAATAAAGTAAAACAATTTTCATGCTACGAATTCCTGCATTAAGAGAAGTTTCAGCTGCCTGACACAAATATTGCAATAAAATGTTCTTCCTTATGGTATTACATATTGCCTTTAAAAAAACCAAGCTGTGCCAGAATATCCTTCAGCATTTTCATCCGCACTGTCCACATATCAAAATTCTTGTCCGGAGATTCGATGTTTAGTACAAAGAAATAAGGATGATTGTTCTCTTCTATCCAGCCCACTACCCAGCCAATAGCATTTCCATTTTCCTTAAAACCCCAGCCGGTTTTATAACCCATCCGGTAGTTAGTATTATTTTCAAACAGCATGGCTCTTTTTACTACTTCCTGGTAACTTTTAAAAAAAGGCAATTGGTCAAAGTATAATCTTTTTACAAGGCCAAGCTCTTCATCTGGTGTTACTTTTAATGAGTTATCGAGCCAAAAGGAATCAACAGTTGATTTTATTTTTTGTGAACCGTATTTCAAAGAATCCAGCCAGGTTTGCATGGTATCTTTTCCAATTCTTCTTGCTACTTCCTGGTAGTAAGGCACAGATGATACACGGAAAGCTTCATACATCGTTAAGTCTTTGTTCCAATCTTCCTTCCATCTCTTTACCCCATCCCATTTAATAACCATACTATCATTCACAATTTTTCCTGTTTGCAGGCCAATCAGTGAATTCACAATTTTAAACGTAGAGGCGGGCAAATAACTGCTGTCACGATATCGGCTGAGATTGTGTACGGTGAACTTTCCGGTGGCATTGTTCATCAGGGCAAAACACCCCTGCACTTTGTTATCATCAAAATACTTCTTCAGACTTTTATCCTGTTTAATACTATTCGGAGAACAGGCTTGAAAAAAGGAAATCAGCAAAAAGGAATAAAGTAAAGGTTTCATCTTTTGATGGAGTTTGAACAAAGTTAACCGGTAACAGGCAGCACTGTTAACCATTAATAAAATAAAGCTTTTATTTTTGTCGTGTCAGTACCGCTTTCTGATAGCTTCCCACTTTATAACTATCAACAGGAGGGCTGTCTTCGGTTCCCTTTCCTGTTGTTAAAAGTGGCTTAGCTCCTATACTAAAAAACTCCACCATCAGTTTGCCCTTTTCTATCCAGTAATTATTGAAAATAGTTGAGGTCTTGACTGTAAATGCACCGCAGAATTTATTGCCCACCCAGAATTGATCCAGTACAATTCCATTCAATTCATCAATAACCCAATGGCCATTGGCAGCGTCTTTTGCTTTAAGAATGTAAGGACGGTTATCTTCCGTAATTGAACCATAAATTATTTGCCAGGTATATTGGCCGATGCTGTCACCCGGCATAATCCGCAGTTCCATATTTACTTTTTGAGGATCGGGTTTACCGGTTTTATACCATTGTAATTCTCCTTTCCAGTTACCTATCCAACTGCCTGGAAAACTGTTTTTCTGTGCTGATGAATAAACAGTTATAAAAAATCCGACAAGAAAAAGAAACAGTTTCATTTATTATTATTTAAAAAAATCCCGTCACACAAAGTGGACGGGAGCAAATTTCTTTTAGTTATGCGGTTTCTACAAATAAATACCGTTTTTTAAACGATAGTGTTTGTTTCCCTGGCAATCCCGCTTGGTAGCAGCACAGGAGCTGAATAAAAACATAACAGTAGCCGCAAGGGCAATACTTAGCAAAAATTTCTTCATAACTTTTAATAAAAGTTTGGGTCAACAAATTAATTAAGGGAATTCCAGGGGATTGTTGGGGGTAGAAGTTTATGCCATCGTAGGTAGACAACGAAAATAGTGCCGGAATCTTGTATTTTATAATTTTTCAACAACTTTATTTTATCTTATTAAAAAAACAGGCTGCAAATACACAACTATCGTAAAAACACTATTTGGTGTACCTTTATTATTCTATAAAATAAATTTATAATAATGAAGAAAATATTCATTTTATTACTGACCGTTTCAATAATTGCCTGTAATAACAACAAACCAAATGAAACAACATTACCCGACGGTAATGGTAAAGAAAAAGATTCCATTGATGTAAAGCATATGCAAAATGCAGCTGACCAATTTCAAAAACAAAAAGATATATTGGAAACACTGACTCCTTTATCGCTTGATGAGCTGAAGACAAAAATACCCGAATCTTTACTGGGGACCACCGGAATAAATGTAGAAGCGAATGATAATATGGGGGCTGGTTTGGCCATCGGTGAATATGAAATAAGTGATACTTCCAGGATAACACTTAGTATTTATGATTGTGCAGGTCCGGCTGGTGCAGGAATCTATAGTATGCAATTCATGGGACTTATGAATATACAGGAGGAGAATGATGAAGAGTACACTAAAACAATTGACTTTAAAGGAAGTAAAGCATATGAACATTGCAATAAATCAGATAACGAATGCACCATTACCTATTTCACCGGCAACAGGTTCCTCGTTACGTTGCAAGGACAAAAGGTTAGTGCAACTGCATTGAAAGATGCAGCAAGGAGATTGAATATAAAATAGTTTATTGATCAAAATAAATACAACCCAAGTCAACTATTTTAAAATTAGATACTAAAAAGGGGATAAATCTACCTTTTCTAATAAAAAAATTGAGATCAGAACTAAAGTAATACCAATCCACTTAAAAGCTTTTCTTTGAATATATATAAATAGCAATAATAAAATCAAAAGCAATAGATTTAAGACCCTATTTATATTTTCATATGCATCATAAACTGTATCAAAATCTAAATTGAGTATTTCCCAATGCAATTTATTTTCACTTTTGGACCAAGCAAGTAAAACACAAACTACTACAAGAATACACAAGGCGAGAGTTACGAATATCAACGAAAAAATTTTATTATTTCTCATCGACTTAAAATAAAAGATTCTTTAATACCTGAATCCAAAAAAAGTTCCAAATTCGAACTTAATATCCCGCTCTGCGAAACATCTCGCATCTCAACACCATTAAGTTGCCCTTATGAATCCTATTTAAGTACCCCCAACTCCTTACCTACTTTTGCAAAGGCAGCAATTGCTTTTTCCAGATGCGACTGTTCATGTGCCGCACTTAATTGAACTCGAATACGGGCCTGGCCTTTGGCTACCACCGGGAAGAAAAATCCGATTACATAAATTCCTTCGGCTAATAATTGTGCGGCCATCGTTTGCGCCAGCACTGCATCATATAACATGATAGGAACGATGGGATGATCACCGGGTCTTATATCAAACCCTGCTTCAGTCATTTTGCTGCGGAAATATTTTGTGTTGAATTCTAATTTATCTCTCAGTTCCGTTGTTTCCGTCAGCATATCCAGTACTGCAATAGAAGCACCCACAATAGAAGGAGCCAATGTATTACTGAACAAATAAGGCCTCGATTTTTGCCGTAGCATATCAATAATTTCTTTTCTGCCGGAGGTAAAACCACCGGAAGCCCCACCCAATGCCTTGCCTAATGTACCAGTGATGATATCAATTTTACCCATCACCCCGCGGTATTCATGAGTACCACGGCCCGTCTTTCCCAGGAAACCAGATGAGTGACATTCATCAATCATGATAACTGCATCGTGTTTTTCTGCCAGTTCCACAATTTTATCCAATTGTGCAATGGTGCCGTCCATACTGAATGAACCATCGGTAACGATAATACGGCTGCGGCAACCGGCTGCTTCTTTCAGCTTTTCTTCCAGATCATTCATGTCATTATGTTCATACCGAAAACGCTGTGCCTTGCATAAACGAACACCGTCTATTATGCTGGCATGATTCAATGCATCCGAGATAATGGCATCTTCTTCATTGAACAACGGTTCAAATACACCTCCATTGGCATCAAAAGCTGCGGCATATAAAATAGTATCCTCTGTACCTAGGAATTGGGAAATTTTTTCTTCCAGTTCTTTATGGATATCCTGTGTGCCACAGATAAAACGGACACTGCTCATTCCATATCCTCTGTAGTCAATTGCTTTATGTGCTGCCTCAATTACTTTTGGATGCGAGGATAACCCCAGGTAATTATTGGCACAAAAGTTCAGTACCGTTTTACCACCCACAATTATTTCAGCACCCTGCGGACTGGTAATAATTCTTTCTGTCTTAAAAAGCCCTGAAGCTTTTATTTCTTCTACTTCTTTAGCAATGCGTTGTACAATTTTATCGTTCATATGGCTTGTTTTATTGGCAAATATACTCATAGCATCGCCGTCATAAAACAATAGAAATTACGGGGATTTAACTTAAAGGAGTCTTTTTTATAAAGCAGCCGCCCGTAATCTGTAACATTTTAATATCAGCCATCGTCCCATCTCAAAACCACATCCATGCGGAGAAAAAACTGGATTATTACTTGTTCAATAGCCGCCTTCCTGGCAGCCAGCCTTATTGCCATAGCGTCCCCCTACTCATTTACAGGTAATAAATCATCCTGTTCAAAGAAAAAAACTGACCAATGTATTCCAAAAAACAGTAATACTGGTGAAATGTTACAAGATCAGCTTGCCCGCCAATTCATTATTAATACACCCCTTATCTATTGATTTTCAAGACTTGAAAAAAATATTTCACTAACCTGTAACTAATTGTTTACTTCTCCGTTCTATTATTCAAAGCAGGTATTGTGTATTATCTTTAACCTGTTTTTGCGGCTGTTATACCTTTAATACGGAGTTAAATTGTTGCCAATACTGATACTGGTAATAGTTTAGTTGATAACAGCCATACCAAACCGCACACTGTATGACTGAAAGAGAATATAATGAATGTGTAACTACGTATGCAGATAATGTGTACCGGTTCATCCTGAAGAATCTTCGACATGAAGAAGATGCCCGGGATGTGGTACAAACTGCCTTTGAAAAAATGTGGCGCAACCGGGATGAAGTGGATGCCCGAAAAAGCAAATCCTACCTTTTTACCGTTGCTTACCACCAGATGATTGACCACATACGGAAAGTAAAAAGGATACAACTACGGGAAGAATTCGGCGAAGAGGTAAGGGTACAGCATCAGCCGGCAAATAATTTAAAGAAAGTGCTGGAAGAAGCGCTGAGCCGGTTGGGAGAAACACAGCGATCACTGGTTTTATTGAAAGATTATGAAGGATACAGTTATGAAGAAATAGGACAGATCACAAACCTGAATCCAAGCCAGGTAAAAGTTTACCTGCACCGGGCAAGAGTTCAATTAAAAGAGTATTTGGTAAAAATGGAAAATGTAATATAGGTTGGCAGAAGAATGATGGCAGATGGCCGTCTTTCGGTCAACCAACAACGGTCAACGAACAACGAAATGAAAATAACCCGCCATAATTACGAAGAATATTTTATCCTGTATATGGATAATGAGCTGAGCAGCGAAAAGCGCCGCATGATGGAGGCCTTTATTGAAAAAAATCCTGACCTGAAAGAAGAACTGGAAATAATGAAACAATTCAAACTGATTCCAGACAAAAACATTGTATTTGCCGGAAAAGAAAACCTGCTAAAAACAGCTGATGATACGATTATAACAGCTGAAAACTTTGAAGAAAACTTATTACTTTATATAGACAACGAATTGAGTGATGAACAAAAAAGTGCTTTTGAATTATTTGTTGCAAAAAATCCTGCTGCCCAAAAAGAACTTGACTTATTCAGCAAAAGCAAATTACCCGCAGAAAATATTGAATTTACTTTTAAAGAATCATTATACAGAAAAACAGAAAAAGCCCGGGTCATTCCTGTTCGTTGGTGGAGGGCTGCCGCTGCCATTATTATAATTGCTCTTGGACTTAGTACGTTTATTATTTTAAACAACAAACGTTCTGCTGACAAAGATGATATAGTGAATATCACCAATCCGGATAAAATTACTCCTCAGCAATTACCTGGTCAGGAAAACACCGGCAATCCGGTTGTATCTATTGATCAGCAAAAAAATCCGGCTAATAATACAAACAAAAAAGACAAAGTAGAGGAGTTGATGCCGGTTTATAATCAACCCAATAATATAATTGCAGTAAAAGAGAATAAACCTGTTAATAATAAAATGCCCGTTTATT
This sequence comes from Chitinophagaceae bacterium, assembly GCA_049644925.1. GTDB lineage: Bacteria > Bacteroidota > Bacteroidia > Chitinophagales > Chitinophagaceae > JJ008. The sequence goes on from JBARSW010000098.1 coordinate 14,783, forward strand.
CCCCCGCACCCGATAAAAAGGAACAGCCTGCCATTGCAGAAAATAAGCCTTCCAACAACCTGCCATTGCCTGTTAATAATCCCAATATAAACAGTGTGCCGAAAGATGCACTGGCAGTAAATAATTCATTAGTTGATAAAACTCCTGTAAACAACGTTTTAACAAATCCTGAAGTAACAACTGCAAACCCACAACCGTCAGACATTATAGCTGCCTCCTTTAATAATAATGAAAGTGGCAGTAAAAAAAGTAAGCTTCGTGGACTTTTCCGGAAAGTAACACGGACATTTGAAAAGAGAACTAATATTGATGTTACCGACGGTGAAAACAGGTTGCTGATAGCCGGACTGGCATTTAAAGTGAATTAATTTTTAAAAATTTAAAACTGTGATTAATATGAAAAGGTTTTTTACCCTATGCCTCTCTTTATGTACTGTTGCCGGCAGCATGGCCCAAACTGATACTACAGGAAAGCAAAACACTCCCCCGGTTGATGATACAATCCGTATCGGTGGTATGATCATCATCCGCAAAGCAGGTGGAAAAGAGGAAGAAAAAAAGGATACTGAGTATAAAATGATGAAACGCCACAGTGACAAACCTTCTAATCTTACTACCAACTGGTGGATAGTAGATATCGGTTTTTCCAGCTATTCAGATAAAACAAATTATAGTAGTACTGCTGCCATGGCTTATGCACCTGGAAGCAATGCTACCTGGTTTGACCTGAAAAATGGCAAGTCAAGAAATGTGAACGTATGGGTCTTTATGCAGAAATTAAATGTTGCCAAACATATAGTTAACTTGAAATACGGACTTGGTGTTGAATTAAATAACTACCGTTTCAAACGCCCCATTCGTTTTGATGCTAATCCACCAGCAATAGTTAATCCACCCATTGTAACATTAGATGCCACTCCCGGCCGAACTTATGATAAAGATAAACTGGCCGCCGACTATATCACCGTTCCTATGATGGTAAACTTCAACTTTACTCCCCGGAGGGAAAAAGGGTTTGGCATCAGTGCTGGCATTAGTGCAGGGTACCTGTATAGTGCCAGAAACAAAACGGTAACTTCCGATGAAGGCAAGAAAAAAGCAAAAGATGATTTTGGAATTGACAAATGGAAATTATCTTATATAGCAGAATTATCGCTGGGTCCTGTTCGCTTTTATGGTTCTTATGCTATGAAGAATATGTTTGAACGTGGATTGGATATGACTCCTTATAACTTTGGATTCCGGTTTAGTAATTGGTAAAATTCACCGTACTTTTTTATACAACCCTGATAGTTTAGTCTATCAGGGTTTTTTATACTCATAGATAATTTTTACTTTTCCCACATTTATCGCTTGCAAATCAAACAGCTTTTTCTAAACGTCCCGTTAAAATCTGCCTGTCGGCAAGAAAACCTATCCACAACACAAAATAAAAAAATGTGGCATTACGTTTGAATAATGAGACGGTTAACAATTCGAATTTTCAGCCATAAAATAGTGCTTCTTCCCACCTGAAAAAGCGGATGTATCTACCAAAAGGTAAACTTGTTTGCCGAAATGCAGGCTTGTCTACCGAAGGTAGATTACAAATGGCCTTATAGAAAACACTAAACACAATATGAAGAACTTATTCGTACTGACAACTGTGTTCCTGGGAAGTAGCCTGCTGGCATCTATTGTTCATACCCGGTCTGGCAGTAAATCGCTAAGGCGTTTTAGCTGGAACGCAAAGGATCCGATAGGTTCCATTTCCATTATTATTGACAAATCAGACTATGAGTTGAGTGTTTACGATGATAAGGGCTGGTATGCTACTTACCCGGTGGTGTTTGGCAATAACAGCCTGGCAGATAAAAAAATGGAAGGAGATAAAAACACTCCGGAAGGCGGCTTTCGTATCTCTGCTAAAAGAGTGCATGAAAAATGGTGTCGCTTTCTTTCAATTGATTATCCCACTGCAGAAAGCCGTGAAAAATTCAAACTACGAAAACAAAGAGGAGAAATACCGGCTAATGCAAGTATTGGAGGAGGCATTGGCATACATGGCACCTGGCCACATGAAGATTTTGTAATTGACCGATACAAAAACTGGACCCTGGGCTGTATCTCCATGAAGAATGAACATGTTACAGAAATCT
>JBARSW010000099.1:0-2173 GCA_049644925.1 Chitinophagaceae bacterium
ACAATCACTACTATAAAACAGTAGCACAAACAATAAGTAAACTACAGCCAAAAATTAATCAACTGAACCGCACTTATATGCAGGCGCAGATGGAGGTAATGAAGGAAAAAAGATTTTACCCCGATGCCAACAGCACTTTGCGGGTTACTTATGGAAAAGTTGGTGGCTACAACCCCCGTGATGCGGTTCGTTATGATTACTTTACTTACCTGGATGGAGTAATGGATAAATACAAGCCCGGGGATTATGAGTTTGATGTGCCGCAAAAGCTTCAGGATCTATATAAAAGCAAAGATTTTGGGCAATATGCTGCTAAAAATGGCAAAATGCCGGTCTGTTTTATTGGCCGCAACCACACCACAGGTGGAAATAGTGGTAGTCCCGCCCTGGATGCTTATGGTAACCTGGTGGGTCTAAATTTCGACCGGGTGTGGGAAGGAACCATGAGTGATATTAATTATGATCCCTCAATTTGCCGCAATATTATGGTGGACATCCGCTATGTACTTTTCATCGTAGATAAATATGCCGGCGCCGGCCACCTGTTGAAGGAAATGAAACTGGTTCACCCCAAAAAGAAAAAATAAAAGGGCTTTTGGAAAATCAAGAATCGGGAAGGCTTCTGTGATCAGAAGCCTTCATATATATTAAGCATGCTATATCCGCCAAAAATTTTTGATATTCCGGCTTAATTCCCAATAACTAATTCCCGTTTTACCCACTATTTTTCCCCAAAAGCCCTATTTTTGCCATCCTTTTTAAACAGATACATACAATATAATATGTCTATAATTCAAACAATAAGGGATAAAGGGGCTAAAGTCTCTGTGGTATTGATCGCACTAGCCCTTGTCGGCTTTATTTTAACTGACTACTTCCAGGGACAAAGCCGCGGAATGAGAGGCGGTACTTCCAGTAGTGTTGGTAGTGTAAATGGTCGCAGTGTTAATTATGAAGATTTCAACCTTAAAGTGGACCAGATGCAGGAGAATATGAAAGCACAGGGCTATCCACAAACACCTGCATTATTTCAACAGGCATTTGATCAGACCTGGAATGAAGAAGTAAAAAGTCTTTTGTTGTTGGACGAAACCAGTAAGCTTGGAATAGACGTTGGTAAAAAAGAACTTGGCGATATACTATATGGCCCTAATGCACCGGAAGATCTTAAAAAACAATTTACTGATCCGGCTACTGGTCAGTTTAATGCGGTATTGGCTAAACAGAACATCGACCAGATGCTTAAAAAAGGAACCCCGGAACAAAAAACAAGTTTCAATAATTATATTAAAATGCTGGAAGAGCAGCGCAAGTCAGATAAATATATTTCTCTGCTGACAAACAGCATCAATTATCCCCGCTGGTTTATAGAAAAACAAAATGCAGACAACAGCCAGATTGCAAAAATATCTTTTGTAAAAGAAGCGTATACTGCAATTGCTGATAGCGCCATCAAAATTGAAGACAAAGAAATAGCCGCCTATATCAGTAAACACAAAGAAGATTTTAAACAGCAGGAAAGCCGCAGCATTTCCTTTCTTACTTTCAGCGCAGCACCATCTTCTGCGGACAGCGCCGAAACAATAAAAAGTTTATTAGAACTTAAGGCGGAGTTTGACACCACGGACAATACAGAATTATTTTTACTGAGTCAGGGTGTTAATAATTATTACAAAGGATATATAAGTGGTAAGACTATACAGATTGCAGTGAAGGATTCAATTTTCAGAACTCCTGTTGGCAGCATATACGGACCTTACCTGGATGGAGCAAGCTATGTAATGGCAAAACTGGAAGGTGTAAAACAAACACCTGATACAGTGAAGGTTCGCCATATACTTATCAGCACAGAGTCAAGAGATACGGCCACCGCCTATAAATTAACAGACAGCATCCGCACTGCCATTGCAAAGGGTTCAGGTTTTGATTCGTTATGTGTTAAGTTTTCAGACGACCCAGGCAGCAAAGACAAGGGTGGTGTATATGAAAATGTTCCTTCCGGACAAATGGTACCGCCCTTCAACGACTTTATTTTTCAGAACCCTACAGGCAGCAAAGGAATTGTAAAAACAGATTTTGGCTATCACTACATTGAAGTGTTATCTCAGAAAGGAAGCAGCCCTTCTTATAAAATTGCCTATCTGCCAAAAGAAATTTCTCCCAGCCAGGCAAC
>JBARSW010000100.1:0-3326 GCA_049644925.1 Chitinophagaceae bacterium
AATTTTCAGTATGAAAACAATGAAATCAAAGTACCTGTGGGTGATTGCAACACTTGTGCTTTCAATTGGCTACGTAGTTAGTTGTACAAAAGATGACCAGGTGATTGAAACACCGGAGGCTTTAAACGGAAACGAACTTTTTGCTGCGAAAACAACCGCCGCCCCAACTATAGATGGTATAATTGATGGGGAATGGGATAAAGCACAAAAGCTAACCTACACTGCAACGATGCCCGATCCCGGAAACGGACTTTGGGCTGGTTATCAGGGGCAAACTTTTCCCGGAACCATTCGTTCAATGTATGATGACCAAAACATTTATTTTTTGGTAGAAGTTCCTGACGCTGATAAAAACATAAACGTATCTCCGTGGTATTTTGACCCCGTAACGAAACTTTGGAATAAAGAACCCGGTTCCAGAACTTTGGATGCCGATGGTAAACTGTTAAGAGAAGGTTTTGGTAAAGACCAGTTTGCAATGCTTTGGGATATTGATAATTCAAACCCAAAATTTACCTCACAAACGTGTTATGCCAGTTGTCATATTTTCACACCATACATGGATTACTCATTAACACCAGCCGTGTATAAAGCTAATAACAGCGGCAACCATTACACAAATGCACAAAGCGAAAAAATTGATCAGTGGTGGATTCATCCGCAAAGAGGTATGATGTACGGATTTGTTGATGACAATTACCAGGATTGGGCAGGTGGACCTGCTGTTGTAAACCTGGCAGGCGGAAATGGAAATGGCCGTCACTTAGACGATCAGATTGTAAACGGGGCATCTACTACATGGCCTTACAGACCCTCATACACTTCTGATGCAACACAAGGAAGTGCTAACAACCAGCAAAACTTAAAACTGGATGGTACTGGCGCAACCGTTGCAGTTCCTTTATGGATTATTCCCAACTCAATCACTGGGCTTATAAAAGTAGAAGATACTTTGTCCGGCGGTACAGCAATAAAAATTACCGCAGTTAGCTCTACAGGTGTTTTATCTTACAGTGGTGGATCAATTGATCCCAATACAGGAACCGAATATCAGAGGCTTGGCAATTTACCAACCAGCGGTGTTGGTGCAAAATGTTTCCCAAGTGTTATTCTTTCTACAGTTAAAAATGGCCGTGCAGACATAAGCTTAGGTGCAGTTTATACTGGTTCAGCCTGGATTTATGAGTTTAAGCGGAAGCTTAAAACAGGAGATGTATTGAAACAGGATGTTGATTTTTCAAGCCTTAAAGATCAGCCATTTGGCGTTGCTTATTTTGATAAATCTAATTATCAGCATGCGATAAAGCCTAACCTGGTATTAAAATTTAAAAAATAGCCGCTACACTGGTTTCTGAAAACCTAAAACTAAAATCATGTTACACAAAAAAATAAAAATTGGGTTTTTAGCCGGTCTTGCTATGCTATTATTTGTTGGGTGTTATAAGGACAAAACTGTAATTTTTGAAACTGGTGAAGAAATTACCAGGACAGTGAGTTTTGCCAGCGACATTTTACCAATTTTCAATAAAAGTTGTAATGCGGCAGGTTGTCATAATGCCGGAGGTATTAAGCCTGATTTATCAGCTGCAAATGCTTTTTCTGCATTAACTAACGGCAATTATGTTCCCGTTTCAGATGCTGACAAGAGTTCGCTATATCTCTGGATGACTGGTAAAAAAGGCACTCCAATGCCAACCAGCGGTACTAATAAAGATTATAATGCCCTGGTACTTGCATGGATTAAACAAGGTGCTAAAAACAATTAAACAACGAATTATGAAAAAGTATAAAAATATATTATTGCTTTTTACTGCTTTCCTTCTTGCCGGCAGCCTGTTTGCACAGGATCCTGCAGAAACACCAGCAGTAAAAAAAGCAAAACCAGTTAAAAACACTTTTGGAAGTGTTTGGCTGATGGATAATCAAACAGTAATGGTTCCTATTAAAGGTACCCTGGAATTTGACATTCAACATAGGTTCGGAACTGTTGACAAAGGCTCCAAAGACCTGTGGGGACTGTTTGCACCTTCTAATATCCGTTTAGGAGTAAATTATTCTCCTGTCAGCAAATTATTTGTGGGTGCTGGTATAACCAAAGAAAAAATGCAGATTGACCTGAATGCCAAATATGCCCTGCTGCAGCAAACTACTGACAATAAAATACCGGTTAGCGTAAGTTATTTTGGAAATGCGGTAATTGATGCAAGGGACAAAAGCAATTTCAGATATGGGGTTCACCGTTTTTCGTATTTTAATCAACTGATAGTTGCCAGAAAAATTACAGAAAAATTTTCTGCCCAAGTAGCCCCCAGTTTCTCCTGGTATAATAATGTAGAGGCCTTTGTTGATAAAAACAATATGATACAAAAGAAAATGAACAATGGACACCTTGCCATTTCTGTATTAGGCAGGTATAAAATAACGGAAAAGTCTGCTATTGTTGTTGGTTATGATCAACCACTTACTCAGCACACTATGAATAACCCGCATCCGAATATCTGCTTTGGTTTTGAAACAACTACCAGTTCACATGCTTTCCAGGTATTTGCCGGCAATTATTATGGTATTGTACCACAAAGCAATAATGTATTTAACCAAAATGATTATCGTGACGGCCAGTTTGTAATTGGATTTAATATTACAAGGCTTTGGAATTTTTAAGTTGATTGTTTAATAAACTAATAACTTTTCACAAAAAACCAGCCTTTAATTTATAAGGCTGGTTTTTTGCTTTTTGTAAGCAAAAATCATATAATTGTAATTCTTTTGACATTTCTCAAGGAACAACTTGACCCTTGTCATAATATTGTCAACTTTTGCTAAATAAGTTGCAGTGGAATTTTTCTATTTCTGAGAAAATTTAATTACGCTAAATATGGGAAACAATAAAAAAACAACTGATAAATCCCGCAGGGATTTCTTTTCAATGTTTATCACTTCAGAAAAAAAGGCTGCTCCACCAGAAATGGTTAAAATGCTTACCCCGGATGGAAAGCTGGTAGAAGTGGAAAAATCTGTTTTTGAAGCAGCCACCAAAAAACAAAAAGCTACCAAAAAAGACATATTTAACTGGATGCAAAATCCATCCAAAGAAAATAGTTGATTGATCTACTCATCGTATTAAATCTGAATAATGAAACAAGAAGAAATACAAGACAAGGGCAGACGGGATTTTTTAAAAACAGCCGCCATTGCTACCGTAGCAGCTACCGCCTGTGGTAGTTTAGCCTGTTCCTGCTCTTCCAAACAAGCAGCCACCGGCGAAAAAGTAAAACTGCTTTCTCCTGACGGCGAGATTGTGGAAATAGATTCAGCCTACCTTAACC
>JBARSW010000101.1:0-2999 GCA_049644925.1 Chitinophagaceae bacterium
GTTTTTGATCCGCTCGATATGAATAATTACCGGGTCGAAAAATTAAAAAAAGCAAAAAAAGCAGGGTTTGAAAGATGGATGGAAATTTGGGGAGGCCCTTTAGCAATACTTGCTTTCATTTTGATTTATTTTTTTGCAGATATTTCCTTTCTCAATCATATTAGTCCGGATATTCTAAAAGCTGATGGGGCAAAACGTCTGAAAGAAGTGGGAGCAGAAAATTTTTCCCGCATTAATTACGCCATGCTTGCCATATTTGCTGCTTCAATTATTTTATGGATAACAGAAGCCATCCCCAATTACCTGACATCTTTGATTGTTGTAATAGCCATGGTGTTGACTGGTGTAACTACTGAGAATCTGGCATATGCACAATTAGGGCACCCGGTAATGTGGTTAAATATTCTTTCATTCGTACTGGCCAGTATGCTGGTTACTACAAAAGTTGCTAAAAGATTTGCCTTATGGTTCGTCTTAAGATTTGGAAAAAATGCAACCTGGATTTTTTTCAGTTTTATTGTTATTAACATCGTCCTTTCCATATTTATTTCAGCAACCACTGCCAAAGCCACCATTCTTTTACCAATTTTTATGGTGATCGCTGCAATCTATGGAGCTACTTCTGATAAGCGTAATAATTTCGGTCGGAATATTGTCCTTCAAAATCTCTTTCAGATAAATATTGGTGCCAGCGGATTTATCACAGGTTCGGGTGCTAATTTACTGGCAGGTTCTTTAATTGCCGGCGCAATGGGTCAAAAATTATTCGGGTTCCAGGATTGGTTTATTGCAGCTTTCCCTTTGTGTATTATTCTTATTATTATCGGGTGGTTTGTTGGTACAAAAATTATTTTTCCGATGAAACCTGGTGAACAAAAGCCTCAGATTGAAGGCGGAATGGAAAGGTTGAGAAAGGAATACAATCTTCTTGGAAAAATGACTTATAACGAGTATAAATCTATTGCCATATTTGTTGTGGTACTTATACTTTGGGCTACAGATAAACAACATGGCATTTCTCAAACCGCTGTAGCTTTTCTTGGTGCTGTTTTTGCATTGTTGCCACGTATTGGTGTGGTAAAATGGAATGATGTGGATATTCCCTGGCACCTGATGCTTTTTTCGGCTGGTGCCTATACATTGGGAGCAGGCCTGGAAGCTACTGATCTGCCTGCCAGTATGATTGATGCTTTGTTCACTTATTTTGGAATATCTAAAGCAACTCCCTTCTGGATTTTATATCTTGGCCTCACCTTCGTAATGCTTTTTAGTGGCATCCTTTTTCAGTCTAAAACAATGAGGGCATTGATATTTGTTCCCATGGCAATTGGGATTGCTCAAAAATTTGGTTACCCGGTAATGAGTCTTGCTTTTCCGGTTGCTTTACTTATTGAGCATGTTTATGTACTGCCATTTAACAGCAAACCTTCAGCTTTGCTATATACTACCAATCATTATAGCATGAGTGACTCTTTTAAGTTTGGATTTACTATGATGGTGATAAGCTGGATTATGATTATTATATGGGGTGAGACAATGTTAAGGTTTCTTGGATATACAGCAAACGGTGTTTTTTTCTAACAGTAAAATGAGGTAAAGAAACATGATTGAAGAAATTGTAAAAATGCATGATGAAAATTCTGCGGAAATAAAAGTTGGTTTTGTTGCCCGAAAAAAGCAAAAGAAGAACAATTTTTCAATGAATATCTGGATGTTCATTCCCAACAGCCTGGATATAAACCGGTTTACCTATAGTAAAGCAGGTTTTTACAGGGATATGAAATCGAATATTCGTCTCATTACGCCGGTATATATTCTGAGGGATGTTGCAGAAGGAGGAATATCACCTTTTATTTATCTTGAAAAGTCTTTTAATAATCTTGCTTCTCAGCCTACCCGAACTCACAAAGCAGATTATGAATACCAGATCAAAATGTTTTTGTCAATTCTAAAAAGTTCTTTGCGGGAAGAAGTGGCGCATATTTTAGCATCACCGGAAGAAGACCTGGACTATCTGATTTTTAATTTCAAAAATCAAACTCGGACTATAACAGATAAATACAGGGAATTATACAAAATAATAAATGTTTCAACTATAAGTAAAGAGTTGATGGAGTATTTTAGGTTTGGGGATGAGTTTATGAGTAATACTATTGAGTACCATACTTTCCGGATAATGCAGGGACTAAATAAAAAAGGAATTGCCAGTTACAGTCAGCACAAAGAAATGCTGAGCCATATTGTAAGTGATGAAATTAAATATAAAGAGGAAAAGAAATTTCCGGTGGCTGAAATTAATAATAAAAAAAACAATAATGAACTGGTTTACCGGTTAAGTATGCTTAAGAAGTATGCAGAAAGTCACCTGTTCCTGAACATTGATAAAAGAAAGGATGGAATTATTACAGAACAATTACTATTGAGTCTTGCAGCAGGTATTTCAATGGTATTTGCAACAGTTATCGCCTTTTCAGTACAGCAAAAATATGGAAACTATACCATGCCATTGTTCGTTGCATTAGTAGTAGGTTATATGCTGAAAGACAGAATTAAAGATTTTGCCCGTTATTATTTTGCTCATAAAATGGACGATCGCTATTTTGATCATAAAATATCAATGAGTATTAATGAAAAAAATATTGGTTGGGCAAAAGAAAGTATGGATTTCATAGCTGATAAAAAAGTGCCTGAAGAAATTATGAAGTCAAGAGCTAAGACACTTTTTTTTGAAGCAAATAATCCTGCAAATAGTGAAAAAGTAATACTATACAGGACCAGGATGTTTATTGACCGGGAAAAACTTGATGCCACAAGCGACTATTCTATTTCCGGAGTTAATTCAATTATCAGGTTCAATTTAATGCGCCTGATGAAAAACATGGACAACTCAGAGTTTCCATTATTTTATCCGGATAACGAAAACGGATTTTCTGTAATAAATGGAGAAAAACTCTATTTCATTAACATGGTTATACAAAAGCAGAGTGATGAGCAGAATG
>JBARSW010000102.1:0-7598 GCA_049644925.1 Chitinophagaceae bacterium
TTGCTTTTATAGTATTCCAGTTCTTTATGTGCTTCCGGTATCGCCGGTGTATAAACAACCAGGTCTACCTTTTTTGGAATCAACTCAACATTCTCCGCATAGTGAACAGCAATGCCGCTTGCTTCCAATTCCCCTGTAAGCTCAGATGGTGTTTTATCGTATCCACTCACTACAACACCACCTGCGTGAAAAAACCTGGCTATAGCACTCATTCCGATTCCGCCAATACCAATAAAATACACTTCACCAATGTTTTCAATCCCCTTAAAGGGGGTATTCATAAGGACAGTATTTAATTCTACGTTCTTTCCCCCAACCCCTGAAGGGGAGTGTGGAGATAGCTTTCTTATCGGGTATTGACTATTCAATTTTTTATTTCATTTTAAACTTGCTAACACTTCATTAGCAATTTTAGTATCAGCATCAGTAATTGCCAATGCTGCTATGTTGTTCTTTAACTCATTCTGCTTACTTTCATCCATTGACAATTCAATTGTCATAAATACCAGTTTCTGCATCACCTCACTGTCTTTAACCATCAAAGCGGCATTTCTATTCACCAGTTGCATGGCATTCACTGTTTGGTGATCTTCTGCTGCAAAAGGATAGGGCACAAATAAAACGGGCTTTTTTGCAACGCATAACTCAGCAACAGTCATTGCACCTGAACGGGCCACAACAATATCGGCAGCGGCATAAGCATATTCCATTTTTGAAATAAATTCATTTACACTCACCGATTTTTTTCCATCAGCTCTGGCTAATGCTTTTGCCGCATAAGGTTTACCTGTTTGCCAGATAACCTGCAATCCGGCTTTCAGCAAATCATCCAGTCCTTTATCAATGGCTTCATTGATAGATCTTGCACCAAGGCTACCACCTACCACAAAAACCGTTTTCTTTTTTTCATCCAGTGAAAAAAACTTCATTCCTTCTTCCCTCGTAATAAAAGCATTCGTTATGGCAACTCTTACCGGATTTCCTGTTACTATGATCTTTTCTGCCGGAAAAAAATTTTGCATCCCTTGAGTCCCGGTAAAAATCCTTGTGGCTTTCTTACTCACCATAATATTTGACTTGCCGGCAAAAGAATTTGATTCATGAATGAATGTTTTAATTCCTATTGACTGGGCATATCGTAATACCGGGTAACTTGAATATCCACCAACACCGATTGCAGCATCCGGTTTAAATTTTTTGAAAATGCTCCTAACCTGCCAAAAACTTTTAATTAATTTTAAAGGAAGACCAATGTTTTTTATCAAAGAACTTCTGTTAAATCCTGCAATATCCAATCCTTCAATCTTGTAACCCGCCTGTGGTACTTTTTCCATTTCCATTCTTCCCTTTGCGCCTACAAATAATATCTCTATCGTATCATCTGATTTTTTCAACGCATTGGCAATAGCAATAGCCGGGAAAATATGTCCGCCTGTTCCGCCACCTGCTATGATCACTCTCTTACTCATTCTTTTTATTTTACTCCTTCTGCACTTGTTTTTCCTTCCAGTTGTTCCACATTCCTGGCTACACTCAGTATTATTCCAACTGCAAGACAGGTAAAAATGAAACTTGTTCCTCCCATACTTACTAAAGGCAATGTAACTCCTGTTACAGGGAACAAGTTTACCGTTACTGCCATATTCGCAACAGCCTGAATTGCTAATGTGAAGCTTAATCCCAACGCCAGAAATGCTCCAAAAGCGAAGGGACATCTTTTATAAATCCGTATACACCGGTACAGAAAGACGAGGTATATAAACATTATAAAAGCACCACCCAACAATCCATATTCTTCTATTATAATTGCATAAATAAAATCATTGTATGCCTGCGGCAAATAATCTCTTGTTGTGCTATTCCCAGGACCTACTCCGAAAAAACCACCTTTAGCAATAGCAATCTTTGCCTGGTTCACCTGGTAGGCATCATTCTCTGCATCATCTTTGCTGCCGTAAATAAAACTTTCAACCCGTCCTACCCATGTATCAACCCTTGCAGTAAGAGTAGTAGTTGATTTCTTTACAACAATTGTTTCGCCTTTTTCCCTTCCATGCCTTACCACTGCTGCAGCAATCAGGAATAGCAATGGTATCATGGCTATCCCGATAGTTATCAGTATATGTTTTGTATTAACTCTTCCGATAAATAGTAACATCAGGCAACTTGCACCCAGTAACATGGCTGTTGAAAGATTGGCTGGTGCAATTAAAGCACAAGTAAGGATCACCGGCCAGATTACAGGAATAAATCCCTTTTTAAAATCCTTGATAACATCCTGCTTTTTACTGAGCAACCGTGCCAGGTACATAAACAAAGCCAACCTTGCCAGATCAGAAGTCTGCATTGTCATATTAATAAAAGGAAGCCGTATCCACCTGCTACCTTCATTCATTTTTACGCCAAAAAAAAGTGTATAAAATAAAAGTGGTAACGAAAGCAGAAATACAACTTTGGCGGCCTTTGAATAAAAAGTATAATTAACCAGGTGAGCAAAATAAATAACCATAATACCTGCCAGTATAAAAGCTACCTGTTTAAAAAGATATATCTCTGTATTGCCTTTGTAATTCTTATATGCCAAAGATCCTGTTGCACTGTAAACGGCCAGCAAGGAGACTAAAGTCAATAATATCACCAATGCCCAGATAACCTTATCACCCTTCGTTTTGTTCAACAGGTTATTGGTATTGAAGGCATTCCTCAATTCATTCAATCGTATGTCCCTGGTTGCTTCCATTACTATTATAATTCTTTAACCGCTTTTTTAAACTGACCTCCACGATCTTCATAATTTTTGAAAAGATCAAAACTTGCACATGCCGGACTCAGTAAAACCACATCACCCTTTTCTGCAAAATGAAAAGCTGCCTGCACCGCTTCTACAGCTGTAGTGGTATTTACAATAGTGCTTACTTTCTTTCCAAATGCTTCATGTAACTTTCTGTTATCTGTTCCCAGGCAAATGATCGCTTTAACTTTTTCTTTCACTAATTCTTCAATGAGTGAATAATCATTCCCTTTATCTACACCACCTAATATTAAAACCGTTGGCTTGGTCATGCTTTCCAGGGCATACCAGGTAGAATTCACATTGGTTGCTTTACTATCATTAATAAAATCAATACCTCTTACTATTGCCACATGCTCCATCCTGTGTTCCAGGCTCTGAAAATTCTGTACAGCATCCCGGATCTTATCTTTCCGGATATCCATCGTTGTTGCTGCCACACAGGCTGCCATTGTATTATACTGATTATGCTTTCCTTTTAATGCAAAATCAAATACACTCATAGTGGTAAATTCCTGTCCTGTTCTTACATACATATCCCCGTCTTTAATAAATGCTCCGTTTGGTAATTCTTTTTTCATACTTATTGGCAGTTGATTTGAGTGAATTTTGTAATTGTTTAAATACTTCATTGTTATTTCATCATCCACACAGTAAATGAAATAGTCATTTTCCTGCTGATTCATTGTTATCCGAAATTTGCTGCTGATATAATTTTCAAATTTGTAATCGTAACGGTCCAGGTGGTCTTCTGTGATATTTGTCAGTATGGCCACATCCGGTCTGAATGTTTTTATATCATCCAACTGAAAACTGCTTACTTCCACTATATATAATGGACTGGGAGCCTCTGCTACCCTCTTTGCAAATGAATCCCCGATATTGCCAACCAAAGCACAATCCAGACCTGCCATTTTACAGATATGATAAGTCAATGCTGTAGTAGTTGTTTTTCCATTACTCCCGGTAATCGCTATAATCTTACTATCCCCTTTAAACCGATAAGCCAATTCAATCTCACTGATTATATCTATTCCTTTTGCCCTTATCTTTTTAACTATCTCTGCTTTTTCCGGTATACCCGGACTTTTCATTACTTCATCTGCAGAAAGGATTTTCGATTCTGTATGCTGGTTTTCTTCAAAGTCAATTCCCGCCTGTTGCAGCCCGTTACGATATTCATCTTTCAAAGAACTTCCATCAGAAAGGAATACATCATATCCCTGTTGCTTCGCCAGCAGTGCGGAACCCACACCACTTTCACCTCCTCCCAATATGACAAACCTTTTACTCATCTTTTAATGCAGTGTACGGAACCGGTTTTTCATAAGTATTAGTTTCAAATACAACTGCACCACAAATCGATTGGATCAGAACTTATAGCCTTCAGCAGGATTGGATTATAGGTTTTTCAGCAATGACTTTTCAAAACAATTTTTATATTCTTATCTCATTTTAAGTGTTGCGACACTCAACACCACCAGTAATACTGTCACAATCCAGAACCTGGTTACAATTTTTACTTCATGATAACCCTTTACCTGGTAATGATGATGCAGTGGCGCTTTCAAAAAAATTCTTTTCCCAACACCAAATCTTTTTTTAGTGTATTTGAAATAACCAACCTGTATCATTACACTCAGCGTTTCTGTAAAAAACACACCGCAAAAGATGGGTATCAGCAGTTCCTTATGAACAATAATAGCCAGTGATGCAATGATTCCACCTAAAGTCAAGCTACCGGTATCACCCATAAAAATCTGCGCCGGGTAAGAATTATACCATAAGAATCCGATACAAGCCCCTATCATGGCAGCGATAAAAATGGACAACTCTCCCAAATCCGGGATGTACATGATGTTTAGATAATCAGCAAACACCAGGTTACCGCTTGCATAAGCGAATATTCCAAGCAACACTCCGATTATTGCTGATGTTCCTGTCGCTAAGCCATCCAGTCCATCTGTTAGGTTTGAACCATTTGATACAGCCGTGATAATGAAAATCACAATCAATATGTAAAGAACCCATGTATAATCTCTCCACGATGCCGGCAATAATTTCGAGTAATTGAACTCATGATTTTTTACAAACGGAATGGTTGTTACTGTTGCCGTGTTTGCTTCCACAAAATATTTGGTACTCCCGTTCACTTGTTTTTGGTGAAATTTTGTTTTTGTATCAGTTGATGGCACTTTCCCAACATATTCCCTCCATATCTTTACTTCACTATTAAAATAAAGTGTGGCGCCAACGGTAATTCCCAATCCTACCTGACCAAGAATTTTAAACCAGCCAGCCAACCCATCATCACCAGATTTTCTATACTGCTCTCCTTTCTCCAAGGCCTTTCTTTTGCTTCTCAGTTTCAGATAATCGTCAATAAAACCAATAATACCAAGCCAAATAGTACTAACAATCATCAATTGCACATATACTTTAGTTAGATCAGCCAGCAACACTGTTGGAATCAGTATAGCAAGTATAATAATGATACCGCCCATTGTTGGTGTACCTCTCTTACTTTCTTCTCCCGCCAGGCCTTCTTCTCTGATACTTTCACTAATCTGCTTTTTTTGCAAAAACTTAATCAGCTTCTTTCCATAGAAAGTTGTAATAAACAAAGACAACAATACGGCCAGCAACACCCTGAAAGTGATAAACTCAAAGAGGCGGCTTCCCGGAAAATTTAATCCTTCACTATTAAGCCAATCAAATAAATGATACAGCATACGGCAATTGGTTACTTATTTATCTAATAATTCGAAAAGTGCTTTCACTTCTTCTTTATCATCAAAATGATTTTTTATTCCCTTAATCTCCTGGTACTTCTCATGTCCTTTACCAGCAATCAAAATGATGTCTTCTTCTTTTGCTAAATTGATCGCTGTCTTTATTGCTTCACGCCTGTCAACAATCGAGATATATTTTTTTTTATAACTCACCGGCAAACCCATTTCCATATCTTTTATTATTTGTGCCGGTTCTTCGCTTCTCGGATTATCACTGGTAAAAATCACTTTGTCACTATGCTCACAGGCAGCCGTTGCCATGATTGGCCTTTTCGTTCTGTCCCTGTCTCCGCCACAGCCAACAACTGTAATTACCTGTTCAAATCCTTTTCTCAGTTTCTTAATCGTTGCCAGCACATTCAATAAAGCATCCGGTGTATGAGCATAATCCACAATCGCTATCACTCTTTCATTTGCTGACACCATATAATCAAACCGGCCTTCAGCACCTGTCAGTACACTTAATGCTGTCAATACTTCCTGTTTTTCTTCTCCCAAACAAATTGCTGTTCCATAAACTGCCAACAGGTTGTATGCATTAAACTCCCCAATCAGCCTGAAATGAACTTCCACCTCATTTACCGTCATCATTAATCCGCTCAGGCTGTTATCAAGAATTTTTCCTTTAAAATCAGCCACGGTTCTCAAACTATAGTAATACTTTTTTGCTTTCGTATTCTGTAACATCACAGCGCCTCTTTTATCATCTGAATTACTGATAGCGAAAGCAGCAGGTGACAAGCAATCAAAAAAAGTCTTTTTCACCCTGATGTATTCATCAAAAGTTTGATGATAATCCAGGTGATCATGTGTAATGTTACTGAATACACCTCCTGTATATTGCAATCCCGTTACCCGTTGCTGGTGAATGGCATGTGAACTTGTTTCCATAAAAACATGAGTACATCCTGCCTCAACCATTTGTTTCAGCAGCGCATTCAGGCTGATAACATCTGGTGTAGTATGTGTTGCTGGCAATACTTTTTCACCGATCTGATTCTCCACAGTGCTGATCAATCCACACTTATATCCCAATCTTGTAAAGAGCTTATATAATAAAGTTGCAATGGTAGTTTTTCCATTTGTTCCGGTTATACCTACCAGTTTTAATTTTCCGGAAGGATTTCCAAAAAAATTAACCGCCATAAATGCTGCGGCAACTGCACTATCTTCCACTTGCACAAAAACTGTACTTTCATTCTTCACTAAAGGCATTTGCTCACAAACAATTATCATTGCCCCTTCTGAAATTGCCTTTTCAATGAACTGGTGGCCATCTGCTATTCCACCTTTTATTGCGATAAAGGCACTGCCCTTTTTCACTTTCCTTGAATCAATCTGTATGTCCGATACTTCAACTGATGTCATTCCTATGACCTCTCTAAGCTTTACATTATATAATACATCACTTAATACCACATCTTAGATTTAACTTAATTCCAGTATTACTGTAACACCTTTTGCTAATTGTGTTCCCGGTGCTATAGACTGTAAATTGATTTTTCCTTTACCCCTTACTGCCACTTTCACTCCCATATTCTCCAGCAGGAACAATGCATCCTTCAACCCCATTCCCCTTACATTGGGCATTATTTGCTTGCGAATATTATTTGCTTTCATCACGGGTTGATAATTATTGGAGATAACACTGCTCCAGCTTGCCTGTCCGGCTGGAAGGTTATTTTGCAAAACAGAATCTGTGTATTTAACCTGCAGTGTGTTGAACACATTTCTGATATCATTGGAATAACCTGCATAAAAGAAAGTGCTGCTGTCTTTTTTTGCAGCATATAATGATGGACTTTTTTTCTCTACATACATCGAATATAACTTGGTAGCAATTTCTCTGAAAACCGGGGCAGCTAAAGTTCCTCCGTAGTGTGAAGCTGCATGTGGCTTAGTACGAATAACAACAACACAAGTATATTGAGGCTTATCAACAGGAAAATATCCGACAAAAGTGGCCTGGTAAACTCCATGTGCATATTTAATGGGACCATCCGACACATGAGCTG
>JBARSW010000103.1:0-18266 GCA_049644925.1 Chitinophagaceae bacterium
TGATTTTGCATGTTTTTAACCATGCAGCTTATCACCGGGGTCAACTAATAAATATGCTGAGGCAACTTGGTGTGAAAAAACTACCCGCTACAGATTTTATAATCTGGTCTCGTAATAAGAAATAAAAATTACCACTTTCTTAATTCGGGATCTCTCCTTGTCCACGCCGACAGGATAACTGCAATGACAAATGAAATACCCATCATTTCCAGGATAAATAGTATAGGGTCAGATTTAAATGATTTTTCTACTGATGCGTAATCCATTGCAATATAAATAAGAGGAATTACCAGTAAGTATATCAGGAATAGAATAAATACAGATTTCCAGAATCTTCTGGTTCGGCGGTTTGTCATGTAGAAGTATTAAGATGGTACAACAAAATTAATTGATTACCAGGTCAATGACAATCCAAAGGGCGGGAAAAAAACAAGAAATCGGTATTTACACTTAATACGGGAATCAAATCATTTTGTGTCGTAGGCCCATTTCACCAATGTGGCACCCCATGTAAAGCCGCCGCCAAAAGCCGACAACACAATATTGTCTCCTTTCTTTAACTGGTTTTCCCATTCCCATAAGCACAATGGAATAGTACCAGCAGTTGTATTTCCGAATTTTTGGATATTGATCATTACTTTCTCTTTCGGTAATCCCATACGGTTAGCGGTTGCATCAATGATCCGCAGGTTGGCCTGGTGAGGAACCAGCCAGGCAATATCATCCGCCGTTAAATTATTTTTTTCCAGCAACTCAGCACTGATATCGGCCATGCCTTTTACTGCAAATTTAAAAACCGGTTGTCCATCCTGGAAAGCATAATGTTCTTTTGCCATCACAGTTTCTATACTAGCCGGTTTCAAAGATCCTCCTGCTTTCATATGCAGATACTGTCCTCCGCTGCCATCTGTTTTCAACAGGCTATCGAGTACACCAAAGCCATCTTCATCAGGTTCCAGTAATACGGCACCGGCTCCATCTCCAAAAATGATACAGGTGGCCCTGTCTTCATAATCTATAATTGAACTCATTTTATCTGCACCGCAAACAACAACTTTTTTGTAACGGCCACTTTCTATTAAAGCAGCTCCTTGTGTAAGGGAGAACAAGAATCCGGAACAAGCCGCTAATACATCAAATCCCCAGGCATTTTTAGCACCGAGTTTGTCGCAGACTATATTTGAAGTGGAAGGAAAGATCATATCGGGTGTAACTGTACCCACAATCAGGCAATCAATTTCTTCCGGACTTATGCCTTTTTTTTCACAAAGATTTTTTACAGCTTCCACCACCATGTCAGAAGTTGCTTTGCCTTCACCTTTTAAAATTCTTCTTTCAGAAATGCCGGTCCGGGAACGGATCCATTCATCATTAGTGTCTACCATTTTTTCCAGGTCAAAATTGGTAAGCTTGTCTTCCGGTACAAATCCCCCAACAGCTGTGATAGCTGCGGTAATCTTCTTACTTATCATGAGCAGTTAGAATTGTTAAAAGTGAGCAAAGGTACGGGGTATAAAGGAAATCGGAATTTGGCAAAAAGGTTGGGTAAAAACAGGTCAGATTTCTTAGAACCAATACCCAATTCCTTATTTTCGCAGCTATGATAGCTTTTCTGAAAGGAGATTTTGTACATAAAAGCCCGGCTGTATTGCTGGTGGATGTAAACGGGGTGGGGTATGAGGTTCAAATCAGCCTCAATACTTTTTCTAAGGTTCAGCACCTGGAAAAAGGCGTTTTACATACACTTTTATTAATTCGGGAAGATGCACATATCCTTTATGGTTTTTTTGACCTGCCGGAAAAGGAGATGTTTCAGCATTTAATAAGTGTTTCAGGTATTGGAGCATCAACAGCAAGGGTAATGTTGTCCTACATGAAACCTGATGAACTATCAAGGGCCATTGTTCTAGGAGAAAGCAGGACTTTAGAAGGGATAAAAGGAATAGGGAAGAAAACTGCCGAAAGGTTAGTTTTGGAACTAAGGGATAAACTGGCAAAACATCCTTTGGAGCCAAATATTTCCACTCTGAAAAACAATACTTTGCATCAGGATGCGTTAAATGCTTTAACCGCTTTGGGCATAAACCGACAGGCTGCGGGACTAGCCCTTGAGAAAACGATGGCGGAAAATCCAAACTTGTCTGTTGAAGAACTGATCAAGAAAGCACTTCGAACCCTTTGATCAACAATTTTCTGGAAACTAACTGATTGAAAACATTGAACCTTAGAACTACTCATATCCACCGAATACTATTGGTATTTTTTACCATTTTATTTACCTCCTTTGCCCAGGCTGAATCAGGATATTTCAGTCTCCGAATACCCGCTTCTGCAGAATTTATTGCCGATACAAACCGGTTCCCGTTACATGACAGGTATGGAGACCCCTATTCTTATCCAAACAGAAACAGTTTTGATCTTAAGGATACTTCATTCATTAAAAGAACAGTAGAATACGATCCTAAGACCAGGCAATATTATATCGTTGAAAAAATTGGAAACAAGTATTACCGCACCCCCACTTCTTTTACGATGGATGAGTTCATCCGGATGCAGGGGAAAAAGGATGAGGAGGACTATTTTAAAAAGCGGTCAACCTTACTGGCAAATATGAACCGCCGCATATTTAAGCCTAAGTTTAAAATTTCCAATGATTGGTTTAACAGGATAATGGGTGTGGGACCTGATGGTAAGGTAAAAATCGACATCAAACCTTCTGGGTATGTTGATTTGTTGGCCGGTTACCAGGGTCAGAATATAAAAAATCCGACACTTCCGGAAAGAGCAAGAAAAAATGGTGGCTTTGATTTTAACATGAACTCGCAGTTGCAGGTTGATGCCAGTATTGGTGAAAAACTGAAGCTGCCCATAAATTATAACACTCTTGCCAATTTTAATTTTGAAAATCAGTTGAAGCTGGATTTTCATGGTAAGGATGATGATATTTTAAAACAATTTCAGGCGGGTAATACCAACTTTGCTTCAAAAGGTACACTTATACCAGGCGCACAATCTTTATTCGGAATTAAAACCCAACTCCAGTTTGGGAAACTCTTTGTAACAACGGTATTAGCCAACCAGCAATCACAACGGCAAACACAAAACCTGCAGGGAGGATCCGCTGCACAAAGTTTTTCATTGAAAGCAGATGAATATGATGAAAACCGGCACTTCCTGATGTCACAATACTTCCGGAATAATTACAATAAGGCAATGAAGCAATTGCCGGTTGTAAATTCAAGAGTGCAGATTTTAAGAATGGAAGTGTGGGTAACCAACAGGAACGGAACAACAACTGATACCAGGGATGTGGTGGCTTTTATGGACCTGGGCGAAAGAGATCCATACCGGAATACTTTATTAACCGGCAGTGGGGAAGCTTTACCCAGGAATGAAGCAAATAACCTTTACTCAATTCTAAAAGCTAATCTTTCCTACCGAAATTCATCATTGGTACAAAATCAGTTGAGCAGTTTTGGACTTTCACCTGTGCAGGATTTCGAAAAAACCTTTGCCCGTAAACTGCAACCCACAGAATATTTTTTTAACGACCGTATCGGGTTTGTTTCTTTAAACCAGCCGCTGCAACCTGATGAAGTACTGGGAGTCGCTTTTCAATATACTTACAATGGCCGTGTTTTCCAGGTAGGAGAATTTTCTCAGGATGTACCACCCGATTCAACCGGAAATTCTCAAAAAGTATTATTCCTGAAATTATTAAAAGCCACATCTCAGCGTACCAACCTTCCTATCTGGGATTTGCTGATGAAAAATGTGTATTCAGTAGGATATGGCCAATTGGAGAGAGTAGATTTTAAATTAGATCTTACTTATGAAGAACCAAGCCTCGGAGAAAAAAGGTACCTGCCGCCAACTGATGTGATCGCTGCTTACAAAGGGCAACCCATTATTTCTTTAACTAACCTGGACAGATTAAATAACCAGAATGACCCGCAGCCGGATGGAATTTTTGATTTTGTGGAAGGGTACACCGTTATATCCAATCAAAGCCGGATTATATTTCCTGTTCTGGAACCTTTCGGTCATGATCTGGATTATGTGTATCCAAACCAGGCAATCAGGGAACAATACCTTTATTATCCATTGTATGATACAATAAAAGCAATTGC
The DNA here is from genome assembly GCA_049644925.1 of Chitinophagaceae bacterium. Classification (GTDB taxonomy): domain Bacteria; phylum Bacteroidota; class Bacteroidia; order Chitinophagales; family Chitinophagaceae; genus JJ008. Next base: position 4,131 of record JBARSW010000103.1, read on the forward strand.
ACAAACCTTTGCTAACCTTAACCGTTTTAAAATTGTTGGTAAGTCAAAATCTTCCGGATCTGCCGGAGGTACCAATGATTACCAATTAGGGTATAATATACCACGGGGATCGGTTACCGTTACAGCCAACGGTCAGGTATTACAGGAAAATATTGACTATGAAATTAACTATGACCTTGGTACACTTCGTGTAACAAACCAGGCTGTAATAAATTCCGGAATTCCGGTGAGTATAAATTTTGAGAATAACCAGGCATTTGGTTTTCAGCAAAAGAATTTTCTTGGATTAAGATTGGATTACCTCGCTAATAAAAAACTTTCTTTAGGCGGAACTATCGTCAGGCTGGGAGAAAGACCTTTCTTTATCAAGCAATCTTATGGAGAAGATCCTATAAAAAATACCATGTATGGGATTGATGTAGATTATCGGAATAATTTACCACGGCTTTCCAAGTGGTTGGATAAATTACCTTTTTATTCTACCAAAGCCATGTCATCCATAACAGCATATGCAGAAGCAGCCTATCTTGACCCAGGACATGCCAAACAAATCGGTAAAGGAAGTGAAGGCCAGGTTTATCTGGATGATTTTGAAGGTACCCGTGCTGGAATAGATCTGCGTTTCCCATTAATCAGCTGGACCATGGCTTCGGTGCCGCAGGGTAATGGGCTTTTTCCGGAATCAGCTTTAAGTAACGACTTACAGAGTGGATATAACAGGGCAAAGATTGCCTGGTATAATATAGAATCAGTTTTACAGGAAAAAAATAATCCGAATAATCCAGTTAAAGGAAACCTAGCTGAATTGTCGAAGCCGGAAACAAGGCAGGTATTGCAAAAAGAAATTTTCCCGAAAAGAAGTACCCAGTTTGGCGAAGGGTTACTCACCACTTTTGACCTGGCCTTTTATCCAAAGGACAAAGGACCTTACAATTTTGAAAATAGAACCAGCCGGCTCAATGCCAATGGCAAATTATTGAATCCAAAACAGTCTTGGGGCGGATTGATGAGGAATATCGATCAAACAGATTTTGAAACCGGTAATATTGAATTCATAGAATTCTGGCTACAGGATCCTTTTATAAGAAACTCTTCAAATCCCAATGGAGGTCAATTGTATTTCAACCTCGGAAATATTTCAGAAGATATATTAAGAGATGGTAAACGGCTTTATGAGAATGGAATAAAAACTCCAACAAATAATGCCCGGATGGATGAAAATACTGTTTGGGGGCAAGTTCCTTCCAATCCACTGCAGGTAACAAATGCCTTTAGTAATGAACCCAATGACAGACCGCTGCAGGATGTGGGTTATGATGGTTTGTCAGATACTGCAGAACAAAGAAAATTTGCACCTTATATTAACAGCCTTGCTGCTAATTTCGGAGCTACATCTCCAGTTTATCTGAATACAAAGAATGACCCATCATCAGATAATTTTAAACCTTATCGAGACGGGGATTTTGACAAACCTCCTGTAGCTGGAATTTTAGAACGATATAAGAATATCAATAACCCTCATGGTAATTCGCCGCTGGCAGAAAACAATACACAATTTGTAAATGCCTTTACGCAATATCCCGATGCAGAAGAACTGAACAGGGATAATACGATGAATGAATCAGAAGAATATTTTCAGTACAAGGTGGATATAAGACCGAATATGATTTCGGGTTCCAATTTTATTACTGATGTACGTACTCCAACTGTTACACTGGCAGATGGAACTACCAGAACTGAAAAATGGTATTTATTCCGGATTCCGGTTGATCAATATCAGCAAAAAATTGGTAATATCCCGGACTTTAAATCCATCCGTTTTATCAGGATGTTTGTTACCGGGTTTGATGATTCTGTGGTAATGCGTTTTGGTAAACTGGAACTGGTACGTAACCAGTGGAGAAAATTCAAAAATAATATTGATACAACAGGCATGTTTACTGCGCTGCCTATGCCTGATCTTACTACGGTAAATGTGCTTGCCGTAAATATTGAAGAGAATGATCAGCGGGATCCTATTCCTTACCGCATTCCACCTGGCATAGAAAGGCAGCAGCAATTAAGTAATAATAATGTGTCACTATTCCTGAATGAACAATCACTAAGTATGCAGGTTTGTGGCCTGTCACAAAATGATGCAAGGGGGGTTTTCAAAACTATGAACCTGGATATGCGGCAGTATGGAAAAGTTTCCATGTTCATTCATGCAGAATCTGTAAAAAACACACAACCTATTCTGGATGGTAATCTAAATGCAGTAATACGGATCGGAAGTGATTTTTCCGGTAACTATTATGAAATAAAGATTCCTTTGAAAGTGACTCCATTTGGTGCAACAGATTCTCTGGCAATCTGGCCGGAAGTTAACAATCTTGATTTTCAAAGAGAGGAATTGGAAAAACTGAAACTCAGAAGAAACAAACTGGGAATAGCACCCTCAAAGTACTATAAAGAATCTGCAGCAAATGGAAGAACCATCGCCATTATGGGTAATCCCAATCTTGGTGAAGTAAGAGGTATGTTGCTGGCAGTGGAAAGTCTTGTACAGGAAACGGCCTGTGCTGAAATATGGTTCAATGAATTACGCCTTTCCCAAATGGATGAAAAGGGGGGATGGGCAGCTTTGGCCAGAGCAGATATCCGGTTGGCAGATCTTGGCACTTTTACATTGGCTGCTACTGCCCGAAGCAGGGGTTTTGGTACATTAGAACAAAGAGTAAATGAAAGAAGCCGGGAAGATGTATATACAGTTGATGCATCTGCGTCTATTGAAGCCGGTAAGCTCCTGCCTAAAAAATTAGGATTGCAGATTCCGGTTTATGCCGGTATTAGCCGCACCAGCAGTACACCTGAATATGATCCTTACGACCTTGATATTAAATTACAAGATAAACTGAAGGATTTAAACGGAACAGATAAGGATTCAATCAGAAATGATGCGCAGGATATCACTACTATAAAAACTATCAATTTTACGAATGTTAAAAAATTGAAAACAGATGGTAAGCGACCCAAGATATGGAGTGTAAGTAACTTTGATTTAAACTATTCCTATATCCAGACTCTGAGCCATAACCCATTGATAGAAAGAGATGAAATGAGACGGACCCGTGGCGCCATTGGTTATACTTACTCTCCGCAATCAAAACCATTTGAGCCATTTAAAAAAATGATCAAATCAAATTCAAAATGGCTATCACTTATTAAGGATGTGAACTTTAATTATGCTCCATCCCAGATATCATTTAAGGCAGATGTATTCAGGCAATTCGGTTCTACCAGGCCACGGAATGTGGGAGGTGGGCCTTATAAGATTCCTGAAACGTATAACAAGTTCTTTACGTTCGACAGGTATTATATTGTGCAATGGAGACTTACAAATTCTATAAATCTTGATTTCAGTGCTACCAATAATGCAAGAATTGATGAACCATTCGGACGAATTGATACAAAGGATAAAAAAGATACGCTTCGGTCGGGACTGTTTAAAGGAGGAAGAAATACTAACTACCAGCAGGAAGCAACGGTTACTTATAATGTGCCTACCAATAAAATTCCTTTGCTGGACTGGACAACACTAACAGCTACTTATAACACAAAATATAACTGGCTGGCCGCATCATTATTAGCCAGAACACCGGAAATAAATCTCGGTAATACGTTAGCCAATACACAAACAAGAACAATAAACGGTGAACTGAAATTTGAAGAGTTGTATAATAAGTCGAGGTTTCTCAGGGCGGTTAATACCTCAGCACCATCTAATAATAACCAGGGTGGTAATAATGCTACTCCCGGTTCCGGAAAAAATAATGAAAAGAAAGGTGGTGGCAAAGGAAAGAATGCTGATGACCAACCAGGTGAAAACAAAAAAGCAGGTATTGGTTTGGATCAGCAGATTCCCGGAGTACAGCAAGGAACTCCCGGCAGTATTATCAGAATTGATACAATCAGAAATAAGAAAGGAAAGATCATAAAGATTAAAAAGATTAAGGCAAAGAAAATAAAAGAGAAAAAGAACCCGAATAAATTGCCTGAAATTGGAAATGTGCCTAAGTTCTTCCTTCGCTTGATGACTTCCCTTAAAAGAGTAGGTATTCAATACAATGAGGACTTTGGAACTACACTGCCGGGCTATATGGACAGTACAAAACTTTTGGGGTACAATCCGAAAAGTTCAGAACCGGGATTTGGATTTATTTTTGGCTATCAGCCAGATACCAACTGGATAAATAAAATAGGCGCAAGAGGATTATTGTCAAGAGATTCATTGGTTGGCGAAATGATACGGCAGCGTTATAATCAACGGTTAAATTTAACCGCTCAGATAAGTCCTTTCCGTGATTTTAATATTGATGTAAACCTGGATAAAACATTTTCTAAAGATTATTCTGAGTTGTATAAGGACACCACCGGAACTGCTGGCCTTACCCGCTTGAATCCTTATGCTATCGGCAGTTTCAGTGTAAGTTATATTGCATTTCAATCGCTGTTTACGAAGTTTGACCCGAATACCATTTCAGAAACATTCAAAACATTTGAAGGGAACAGGCTTATACTCTCACAGAAATTGAAGACGTTAAATCCTTACGCCACCGGTAATACAGTTGGTCCGGATGGATATGTAAATGGTTATGGCCGTTATGCCCAGGATATTGTAATACCTGCATTTATAGCAGCCTATACCAATAAAGATCCGTTGAGTGTACAACTGGCGAAGAACAGCAATCCGAATATCCGTTCAAATCCTTTTTCTGGAATCATACCAAAACCCAACTGGACTGTTACCTACAATGGATTATCCAGGTTAAATGGATTGGATAAAATATTTACCAATTTCTCCATCCGGCATGGTTACCACAGTACTTTTAGTATGAACAGTTTTAATACCGCATTACTGTTCTTCGATCCTAACAGGATTGGCTTCCCAAGTTTTGTGGATCCGCTTACCAATAACTATATTCCTTATTTCCTGGTACCAAATATTACAATCCAGGAATCGTTTGATCCGCTGATTGAAGTGGACATGACATTCACCAACCAATTGCAAACCAGGTTTGAGTTGAAGAAGAGCCGAACGTTGAGTTTGAGCCTTATAGATTATCAACTGGCCGAGAACCGTTCTACTGAAGTAACATTTGGTTTTAACTGGAGACAAAAAGGTGTTCCGTTAATCAAGAATATCAAGTTCGGTAAAAAAGAAATGAAGCTGGATAATGATGTTACCATTCGCATGGATTTCAGTTTAAGGGATGATGCAACATCCAATAGTAAACTGGACCAGGGAACATCTTTTGGAACAGCAGGCCAGAAAGTGATTCGAATAGCTCCTTCCATAGATTATGTTCTAAACAATCGGGTTAGCGTTAAACTCTATTTCGAGCAAAACAGGAATATCCCTAAAATCAGTAATTCCTTCCCGATAACCAATACAAGGGGTGGGGTGCAGATAAGGATTTCACTGGCGCAATAAGATTCTTTTTAATTTATAGGTTTTAATATTCAATGCAGTAATTAATTTACTGCATTGTTGTTTGCAGGAGAAACTTTGATTTATAAGTTGCATGGTTATGAAAATCAACCTTGACTTTCAGTCCTAGCAATTTTCAAAACTTTAACCGATAATGAATAGTTTTGTTAGAAGTTGTATTGGTTTTTTATTAACAACGGTGCAAGGTGTAGGATACTCGGGCTGAGAAAAATATTAAGTATTCAAATATGTACTATAGATGTATTTTAATTTTTGCTTGCTTAATCTTTGTCAATGCATGTATTGACAAAAGAAAAAATGATTCAGATACACAATTATATACATTTTTAAAGGATATACCATTGGATCGGCAAGGGAGACAAATTAGAGCTTATGAGTTTAAAAACATGGTTGCTGAGAAGTTAAGTCTTGAATTACTTGAAAATGGTTTCGATTCCCAGCAAATTCGCATTTGGTTTTCACCTGTTTTTATTGACAGTATTAAATTGGTTTCTATTATTAACACACATGGAAAGTGGATTGGCTATATTTCAAATTATAAAATTCACTGTAATATGAATAGAGAGTCAATTGACTCAATTAGTGGAATTAAAAGCCAACGAGATCCCAAATCTGGATGGCAAAGATTTTTTATTGATCTAATTTCTTTAGATTTTATGACATTACCGGATGTAGATAGAATCAATCAACAAACATTTGCTTTTGATGTTGGGGGTGTAGCTGTTGAAATCTCGACTAAATCAATGTATAGGTTTTATCATTATTTGACACCATCTATATATCCAGAAAGCTTAATTCAAGCAAAGAAAATGGAAAGGATTTTGAAACTTGTTGAGCATGAGTTTGATTTTAAGTGGCAGATCAATAGTGGTGAGGATAATTCAGAAAAGAATATTATTACTACTCAATTGAAACATACTGTATTTTAAATCTTGATTTTCCCCTCCGAAAGTCCTTTGCATTATTGTTTTCAATGGATATATAACTGCAGGTATTTCTGAATGCAAGCAAAGAATCAAAGGGAATTTTATTTGCATTATCAATTTTCAAAACTTTAACCGATTATGAATATTTTTGTTGAATAAACCAACTGATTTGTCTGCAACCGTTTTTTTAATTACTCCGCCATTTACGCAACTGAATACCCCGTACCCGGCAACGGCTTACCTGAAAGGTTTTTTAAATACCAAAAACATTTCATCGTTCCAGGCCGATCTAGGCATTGAAGTAACGCTGGCTTTATTCTGCAAAGAAGGATTGGAAAAAATGTTTTCACAAATCAACACTGATAGTGATTTGTCAGATAATGCTTCGAGGATATTGGCACTTCAGCAGGATTATATTCATACTATTGATGCCGTTATTCTATTCCTGCAAGGAAAAAACCCAACACTGGCTAATTTAATTTATAAACGGGATTTCTTACCAGAAGCTTCCCGTTTTGCACAACTGGATGATCTGAACTGGGCTTTTGGCAGTATGGGTATCCAGGACAAAGCCAAGCATATTGCTACCTTATACCTGGAAGATTTATCGGATCTGATCAAAGAATGTGTGGATGAACATTTCGGTTTCAGCCGCTATGCGGAAAAACTGGGCCGTTCTGCCAATAGTTTTGATGAATTGTACAACGCTATGCAACAGCCTCCAGGTTTTATTGATACTTTATTATTGGAAATCCTGCAATCAAAAATGCAAATGGTATCACCAAAGATGGTTGCTATTTCTGTTCCTTTTCCCGGAAATCTTTATACTTCGTTTAGGTGTGCCCAATGGATTAAGCAACAATATCCTGCAATAAAAATTACTATGGGTGGAGGTTTTGCCAATACAGAATTGCGTTCCATTTCAGATATTAGAGTGTTTGAATTTTTCGATTTCATTTCACTCGATGATGGTGAAGCACCCATTGAAAATATTATTGCTTATGTGGAAGGCACAAAAACCGTTGAGGAACTAAAAAGAACTTTCACTTTAGTAAAGGACAAGCTGGTGTACTTCAACAATAAAGCCTGTGCCGATTATAAACAGGGAGAAGTGGGTACTCCTGATTACAGTGATTTTTTGCTGGATAAATATATTTCTGCAATTGAAGTAGCCAATCCCATGCACCGCCTGTGGAGCGATGGCCGTTGGAACAAACTAACCATGGCGCATGGCTGCTATTGGGGGAAATGCACTTTTTGTGATATTTCTTTGGACTATATAAAATTGTATGAACCTGTTGCTGCTTCGTTACTCTGCGACAGAATGGAAACCATCATTGCACAAACTGGTGAAAATGGTTTTCATTTTACTGATGAAGCTGCACCTCCTGCATTGATGCGGGCAATGGCTATTGAAATATTAAAAAGAAAACTAGTAGTAAGCTGGTGGACCAATGTACGTTTTGAGAAAAACTTTACCGCTGATCTCTGCCTGTTACTGAAAGCATCAGGTTGTGTGGCTGTTTCAGGAGGTTTAGAGGTGGCTTCTGACCGCTTACTGGGATTAATAAATAAAGGTATTACTGTGGCCCAAGTGGCAAAGGTGAATCGCAATTTTACAGATGCCGGTATTATGGTTCATGCCTACCTGATGTATGGTTTTCCGACACAAACAGCACAGGAAACCATCGACTCATTGGAAATGGTACGACAATTATTTAAGACCGGTGTGCTGCAATCCGCATTCTGGCATTTGTTTACGATGACAGCCCACAGCCCGGTAGGACTGGAGCCGGATAAATTTATGGTAAGAAAAAAATCAAATGAAATTGGTTCATTTGCCAATAATGATATTGAACATATTGATATGACGGGTGCTGAACATGAAAGTTTCAGTTTTGGATTAAATAAATCATTGTACAATTTTATGCATCATATCGGTCTGGATGATCCGTTGCAAAAATGGTTTGATTTTCCAGTACTCAAAACAACAGTACTGCCGGATTTTATTTTGAAAGCGATAAAAGAAAATGACTCTATCCTTTTTAAGCCTGCGGCAAAAATTATCTGGCTGGGAAAGCAAACAAACATCGAATATTTTACCCAATCAAAAAAAGGCAATAGCCGGGAGATGGTGAGTGTAAGTTTTGTTACCCGCCAGCAAACTGTTCAACTTCAATTTACTAAGTCACAGGGAGACTGGTTGATCAGCATGCTACCTGATCTTTCTATAACAAATCAGAAAACGTATAGTCTGCAGGAATTGAAAGACAGTTATGAAGCAGCCGGTTTGGAAGACTTTGAATTGTTTTGGGATAATAAACCGGTTAGTACAATGAATAAACTAGGATTATTGAAGTTGTAATTTTTAAGGGTATTAATTTTATACTGAATCTGAAAAATTTCAGAAACTAAATTTATAGGCAAATAATAATAAAAGTTTGTTGCTGAATTATAGATGTCGCAGATGTAGTTATAGCAATTCTAAAAAATATTTTCAGGGATTCTTTGTTGCAGGATTTACCATACCAGTTTCAGCACCGGTTCTTTTAAATAACATTACATAGCCGCAGAGATTCTTTTTCTTTTGTTTATTTACTTGTACCGGTTTCATCATATGAAATTCGGAGAATTTAGGAACGTAGGAATAAACAATTACATTTCCATCAATTTCGCCCCATTTTTTCTGGCGGAAAATAACCATTCTTTCTTTCCAGTCGTACATACGTACTTCATAAAGCCGGGAAGAATAATCACCAATAAAAACAAACTGGTACCAGCTTCCTTCGTTAAGTGGAACGATAACCGGCATTTCAAATTCACTTTCCATACTGATAGAAGCTTCTTTCAGCAGCATATACCCCTGGTCGCCATATAAACTCTTCAGACTATCCACCTGTTTGCTGATAGCATCATTGCTACAGGATTGCAGCCGGATAACCTGCTGGGAGGAAGCCGCTAATGAAATGAAAACAAATAGAGTAAAAAGGAAGCTTGGTTTGTTCATAACGTTTTTTACAGGCATTGGTCGATACAATAAAAATAAGTATTCAATTTCCAGCTTTATAACTTATCGCCGGTTATTTCTTATTTCAAGTACATTTTCCAAGGGATTCTACGGCAACTTTCAAGCCAAAGGCGCAGGATGAGGTTAGAACACTTACAAAGTATGGCAATATTTTAACGCACTGTCACTTAATTGATGCGAATCAATAGATTTACTGCCTGTTGAAATAAATGCCATCAGCTTGCCTGATGCAGGTTATGGTAAGATCATTTATACAGACATGGGCTGGAAGAGTAGTACAGTAATAAATGGTGTCTGCTACATCTTGTGGCGTCAGTGGTTGCAGACCATTATAAATTGAACGGGCTGTTGCATCATCTCCCTTAAATCTTACAATAGAAAATTCAGTATCGGCAGCTCCCGGGTTAATTGAAGTAACTTTAATATTATGCCTTAACAGGTCAATCCTCATGCCCTGGCTTAATGCATCAACAGCATATTTGGTGGCGCAATACACATTCCCTTTTTCATAAACTTGTTTGCCAGCCACCGATCCCAGGTTAATGATATGCCCCTGTTTCCTTTCAGCCATAATTTGTGAAACTGCTTTTGCTACATACAGAAATCCTTTTACGTTTGTATCAATCATTGTATTCCAGTCGCCGAGATGGCCGTCTTCAAAAAAATCTCTTCCTAAAGCTAACCCGGCATTATTAAGCAATACATCAATGGCTTTCCAGTTTTCAGGAATATTACTGATTGACTCAAAAACATCCTTTTCCACCCGAACATCAAAAGGAAGTTGCAGCACGGCAACATTGTATTTTTTTTCAATTTCGTCAGCAAGACTTTGCAAACGATCTTTTCTTCTGCCGTTAATGATCAGATCATAACCATTTTCGGCAAATTTAAAAGCACTTGCTTTTCCAAATCCGGAAGTGGCACCGGTAATAAAAATTATTCTTGACATGTTATAGATGTTTGAAAAGATGAAATGTTCGTTTTATAAGAACTGCTTGTATTTGATAAAACCTGGCATTAGATATCCTTTAGAAAAGACTCCAGAACCTGGTTGCATTTTTCCGTTTCTTCCAGCATACCCATATGGCCGGTTTTATGAAGTATATGGATATACGATTTTACAGGAATATGGCATTGCTTTAAACTTTCCTCAAGCGGTATTGCATAGTCGAATTCTCCGATGACAAACAAAACCGGGACATCCGTTTTGTGTAATACATCAATACGATCTGGCCTGTTCTTCATAGCCGTGTAATAAGAAACAATGGCAGCTTCAGAAAAGTTGGCAGCACGGTTAATTAATTCTTTAATGGTGGCTGGCATTTGTTCTCTCGAATTTTCACAAAAAAGATTTGGGATGGTGGTTTTTAAAAAGCCAAAAGGTCCATGTCCCTTTATGAAATCAATACTTTTTTGGCGCAAGGCCTTTTTCTCTTCATTATCAGGAAAAGCAGTAGAGTGGAATAGACCGATAGCCTTTAGTAAGTGCGGATATTTTTCTGCAAATGCCAGTGTAATATAACCACCCATACTGTGGCCGATCAATGTACAGGATTGAATATTTTCTGATTGAATTATGGAGAAAATGACTTCGGCCATTCCTTCTATGCTCATGTCGTCAATCATTTCTGACTGACCACTGCCCGGCAGATCAGGGATGATAAGTTGACATTTTTCTTTTAAAAATTGAGCCTGTGCTTTCCATATTTCACCATCTTCTCCGAAACCATGAATAAGAAATACAGGTTTACCGGTACCGAGATTACGGTAGAAAATCTTTTTACCCTGGTAGTGCAATTCTTTATTCAATGTTTTTGATTTTAATAAAAACTAATTGTTTCAGTGTCTCATTTTTTCTGTGGCAAATTCAAGGCAGGAAATTTATTCTTAAAAAACTTTTCCATAATCTTCAGATATAATCGCCAGCAAATTAAAATAATACTTAACAATATCATTAACCTTGAAAGGAGATCTCCATTTTTCACAAAAAAAGTTTTGTTTCTATTATTAACAGGGATATTCAATTTAATCGCAGCGGCTTTATCATATGGCTGTGGATTATACACAGTACCATACGGATCTATAAAACAACTGATGCCGGTATTGGCACTGCGGGCCACCCATGTTCTTGATTCAATAGCCCTTAATCTGGCATAATTCATATGTTGCTTATGTCCGGGGGTTTTCTTCCACCATCCATCATTGGTGATGATGCAGATAAGATTGGCACCATTGCGGACATATTTACTCATAAATTCTCCGTAAATACTTTCATAGCAGATAGAAGGGGCTATCTTAAAACCATTCTTTTCATTCAGAATGGTTCGTTCAGTTTGTTTGGCATAACCGGCAGTAGTACCTCCAAATTTTTCAAACCATTTATCAATGAATTTTAAAAACCAGGGAAGAGTTTCAACTCCCGGTACCAGCATTGTTTTATGGTAAAAGGAAGAAGCCCCATTGCTGTCTATAAGTGCAGAACCGTTGTACGATTCATAATGCTGCCCGTTGAATGATTGGGAATATTTTGTTTTGGCATTCAGTAGCCTGAAACTTTCAATACCTGTAAATAAGGATGCCTGTGGATGTCGTTTTAAAAAGGCCCATAATGGATTCAGAAAGAAATTTTGCTTTTTCTCCATCTCTTCTTCACTGATTCCACTGCCCATGTATAATGCTGTTTCAGGCCATACAATCAACGCTGTATTTTTGTCTACTGCAGATTCACTGAGAGTAATTAGTTTTTGAAGCTGTCCTTCAAACGAACCGGTAACATCCGATACTTTTTCATAAGGATCAATATTGGGCTGAACGACAACAATATTAGTGTACTCGCCAGGCATTCTTTTGTGAATAGAAATCAACATTGAAAATGCAACAGGAATGATTAGAACAAAAACCCCTGCTATTAAATTTTTATATGATTTAGCATCTACTCTATGCAAATTATTTTTAAAATGCCTGAACAGAAAAATATTGACTAATAAAATCCATAAGGTTCCACCACTTGTTCCTGTATATTCATACCATTGTATCCATTCCGGATGAGTGGCAAATACATTGCCCAAAGTAAGCCAGGGCCAGCTCAATCCCCAATCCTGTAAATGAATATATTCAAAGCACATCCAGAATGCAATAAGGGATAAATATCCAATCCGGTCACCTAATTTCTTTTTTACTATTTTAAAACCGAGCCAGGGTAAACACATCAATAAACTATTGGCGAGGAAAGCAGCCACCGCTCCTGGTGCAGAGGCATTCCATATCCACCAGGTGGTGGAAACATTCCAAACAAACATGGTGATGTATGTAATCCCTGAAAATTTAATCCTGCTTTCAATTTTTGATTCTAACCATAGTAAAGGAAACCAGGCGATAAAAACCAGGAAGGTAAGAGGAGAAACAGGCCATGCAGCCCATAGTAACAGGCCACCTGCAATAGCAATGAATAAATTGGTAAATCTTTTCAAGAAATATTTTTAGTAAAAATAGAAGTTGTTGGCGGCGATGCCAATTATAATAATTTCCATAAAAATAAATATTTATGGAAACATTTCCTGAAGACATCTGATTTAACAAAAGTATAATCATGCAAACCAACAACATCTTATCGGCAGAGTTGATAGACATCATCTTTGACGACCGTTACAAAGATTACGGGGCTTATGAATTACGTAAAACCTATTCAAAGCGAATTAAAAAAGCTTTATTAGTTACTACGACAATCACCGCATTGGTTATTGGCGGGGCCACACTTGCCGGAACTTTTAAAAAGCCGAACAATCCGCTGGTAAATATGACTGGGATTATTCTAACTGAAATTGATAAGCCGATGGAGAAAAAGAAAATAATCCCAGAGCCTATAAAGAAAATTGAAAAGCAACCTGTACAAGTAAAAACTGAAAAGTTAACTACTTATGTTATTAAGCCAAACGATGAAGTAGAGACACCTCCTCCTTCACAAGGACAACTTGAAAATGCTGCAATTGGTTTGGATAAAAAAGATGGAGTTGATTTTACCGGAATTGAAGAACCAGTTGATAAAGGACCTGGTGATGGTAAAGGAATTGTTGAACAAAAAATTGAAAAGGAAATGGATTTGCCAATTTCAATAGTTGAAATTGAAGCTAAATTTTTGGGCAACTGGAAAGCTTTTTTGGAAAGGAACCTGAATGCTAATGTGCCGTTAGATAATAGTGCACCATTTGGACGTTACTCAGTTGTTGTTCAGTTTGTGGTGGACCGTGAAGGAAACGTAAGTGATATAAAACCGCTTACCAAACATGGTTATGGAATGGAAGAGGAGGCGGTAAGAGTGTTGAGAAAAGCAGCTAAATGGGAACCTGCTATTCAGAATGGCTACAAAGTAAAAGCTTACCACAAACAGGTAATAACTTATGTAGTTTTAGAAGAATAATTCCCTTAGGTTTTTAATTTCGTACGTTTCAAAGTTCACAAGTTCTAGGCGTTTGTCATTTAACGGAACTTGTGAGCTTTTGAACTTGGTGAATGTTTTTATTTTCTGCTATAATTCGGAGCTTCCTTTGTTATTTCAATATCATGTGCATGACTTTCTCTCATACCGGCATTACTGATTTTTACAAAAGTGGCTTTCTGTAATTCTTCGATACTGGATGCGCCGCAATAACCCATACCAGCCCGGAGACCACCAGTATATTGATAAACTACTT
>JBARSW010000104.1:0-4829 GCA_049644925.1 Chitinophagaceae bacterium
GGTATTTGTTTTGCAATGTTTCTGTAAATATTTTCTGTTATTTCCCCTCTATTGAAAATAAGCAGTTTGGAAGCATCTCGATCTGGCAATGGATAGTTTGCAATTCTTTCTGACGGGAGGGAATAAACGTAATCAGTGATTGATATGTTTTTTGGATTGGTCATTTCACAACTAACTGTTGTAATTAATGAGGAGCAAATGTACAATTGATATTAATGATTCCCAATTGGGTTTATACAGAGGATCTTTTGCGGAATACTCTTTGTAGTAATCGTTTTCAGGGAGAATTACGGCATTTTCACAGCTTATACACAGTAATTCACAGTCTATCCACAGGAAAAATGCCGTTTATTTTTTCAAATGACGGGAAAGCTTTGCTGGTATTCATTTCCACAGGTAAAATACCTGTGGAAAAAAGAAATTCAGTAAAATTTGGTAGATAAGTGGGAAAAAGTGTTATTTTGTGTCAATTAATTCAAAATCAACTCAACCCACTGATAATGACAGGCTTTCTAGGTGAATATGAAGCTACATTGGATGCCAAAGGAAGATTTCTTCTTCCTGCTGGGTTTAAAAAGCAATTGCCGGAGGGTGAAGGCGAAAGGTTTGTTATTAACAGGGGATTTGAAAAATGTTTGGCTCTTTACCCGGTAAAAAACTGGGAACCGCTTTTCGCAGATATCAGTAAACTAAACGACTTCGACCCTAAAGTGAGGGAATTTCGCCGCCACTTTTTGAATGGGGCCACTTTCGTGGAGCCCGATACTGCAGGCAGACTATTGGTGCCGCCAAATCTGAAAGACCATGCGGATTTGCAAAAAGATATTGTACTGGTAGCTGCGGTAAATAAAATAGAAATCTGGGATAGTAATAAGTACAAACAGCTCTTTGACTCATTTTCACCGGATGCATTCAGTAACCTGGCAAATGAGGTGATGGTAGATAAAGGAAATAAGTTAAACAGTTAATCAGAATGAAACACAAAGCAAAGACCATTGAGTCAGAAACTTTGAACCCTGATCAACCCAAAAACAAATTATCTGAATCTTACCATACACCTGTTTTGTTAAAAGAAGTTTTGGAAGGTTTGAATATTCATCCTGGCGGCATTTATGTGGATTGCACTTTTGGAGGGGGAGGACATTCAAAAGCTATTCTTCAACAATTAAGTGATAAAGGAAAATTAATTGCTTTTGATCAGGATGAGGATGCCAGAAAGAACCTGCCTATCGGACAGGCAAGCCTGCCTGCCGGACATGAAGTTCTGACTGTTGACGAAAGATTAATCTTTATTTCACACAATTTTCGTCACCTGCAGCGTTTTCTACGTCTGCAACAGATATTAGCCGTAGATGGTATTATGGCCGATTTGGGTGTAAGCAGCCACCAGTTCGATGAAGCAGAAAGAGGTTTTTCTACCCGCTACAATGCGGAGCTGGATATGAGGATGGACCAACGCCAGGCACTTACTGCTTTTGATGTAGTGAACACTTATACTGAACAACGTTTGCATAAACTTTTTGAACAGTATGGAGAAGTTACTAACGCCAAAACACTTGCCAGGACAATTGTACAGTTGCGAAATACAGCATCGCTTAAAACGATTGACGGCTTTAAAAATGCACTCCGGGAAATAGTAAAAGGAAATCCCAACAAGTACTTCGCCCAGGTTTTCCAGGCACTGCGTATTGAGGTTAATGACGAATTAGGAGCATTGAAAGAAATGCTGCAGCAAATTCCATCCTTATTAAAGCCAGGCGGCAGAGTTGCGATCATTACATTTCATTCTCTGGAAGACAGATTGGTGAAAAACTTTTTTCGTCGTGGTTCTTTTGATGAGCCGGAAGAAAATCCGTTTATCAATACGGAAGTAAAAAGCGAATTGAAAATAATTACAAAAAAACCAATTCTGCCTACTGACGAAGAGATGAAACTGAACCCAAGATCAAGAAGTGCAAAAATGAGAATAGCAGAGAAAATAAGCAGTTAATGATTAGCAATGAGTGTTTGTAAACAAATATTGAAAAACAGCCTTGAGCATAAATTCTGGAAAGTCTATATCCCTTGAAATCAACCCTGCCTGTCGGCCGGCCGGCAGGGTTGATAAAAACCAAATAACGAAGTTCTGTTTCAAATTATGAAGGAGCAACAACAAAAAGAAGAAACGATAAAAAAGGTTGGCAGCCAACCTGCAAGTCAGGCAGGTTGGAAGCGATGGCTGAATTATCAGTCTATTGTAAAGCAGGTGCCTTTCTTTTTGTTTCTCGCATTACTGGCTGTAGTGTATATATATAATGGTCATTTGGCAGATAAGACTATTCGGAATATAAATCGCACAGCAAAAGAGGTTAAGGAATTGCAATATGAATATATAAGTGTGAAGAGCAAAGTGATGTACCAGAGCAAACAGAGCGAATTGATAAAGGCGGTAGAACCATTAGGTTTAAAAGAATTGGTTCAATCGCCGGTAGTATTGAAAGATTCAACAATTCAGAATTAGAATAGTTGAATAAAAGAAAAACGACTATACCCTTTCTAAATGGACTAAGAAAGGAAAGCTAATACAACTAAAAAATTTGCCTCTGCATAAACAGTGGTGGATGAACAAGGACATTGGAAATTAAAAAGGACATACTATGGCGGGTGTACGTCAGTTTTCTTGGTATTGTTTTACTGAGTTTACTGGTGCTTGGCAGGGCTTTCTATATACAGCGTTTCCAGGGTAATCACTGGCGCAGTATGAGTGATAGCCTCCACCAGCGGTTTGTTGCACTTACTGCTGAACGTGGTACTATTTACAGTGAAGACGGGCAGATGCTCAGTACTTCAATTCCCATTTTTGATATATACATGGATTTCAATGCAGATGGTTTGCAGGAAAAAAATGGTAAAAGGTTTAAAGAGAATGTTGATTCATTTGCCATAGCTCTTGCAGGTTATTTCGGAGATAAATCTGCTGCGACATACAAAAAAGAATTACTGCTGGCATTTCATGAGCAGGAAAGATATTTCCCTCTAAAAAAGAAATTGAGTTTTGAAGAGTACAAAGTTTTCCGTGCTTTTCCATTGGCACGACTCGGTAGAAACAAGAGTGGCATAATCGTAGAAGTAAAGAGCAAACGGTTACCGCCTTTTGGATTATTAGCAAACAGGACGATCGGGCTGGCAAGAGAATTTAAAGACGGGGAAAAGAAAAATAAAAAGCAGAATGTAGGATTGGAAATGAGTTATGATTCTGTGTTAAGTGGAAGGGATGGCCAGAAGCTGGTACGTCGCATCTCTGGTGGTGGCGAAGTTCCTATTGAAGGAACAGAAACAGATCCGGTAAATGGCAAGGATATATTCACCAACATCGATGTAAAAATTCAGGATATAACTGAAACTGCATTAATGAGGATGATGTTGCAATGTGAAGGTCCATATGGAACTGCCATTGTAATGGAGACAAGTACCGGAAAGATAAGAGCAATAGCAAACCTGGGTCGCCGCCCGGATGGAAGTTATTGGGAAGATGATAATTATGCATTGCGTGCAACAGAGCCGGGTTCTACAATTAAATTAGTTACGTTATTGTCTGTATTGGAAAAAGGCAGCAATTCTCCGGATGATATTATTAATGTAGGAGGTGCAGGCAGAATGCAGGTTGGTAATAAAATTATAACAGATGCTGAACGTTCACCAAGAGCATCGCTGACGGTGAAGGAGTGTTTTGCACATAGTTCAAATGTGGGTATGAGTAAACTGGCTTATAAAGCATTTGCAAATAAGCCGGTTGAATTGAAAGAATATATGCACCGCTTTCAAATGGATGTAAGATCTCCGATTGACCTGGCAAATGTTCCAAAACCTACCATGGCTCCGCTGGATCAGAAAGGGAGTGCCGAAGGAAATATGTTATGGATGAGTTTTGGATATGGAATCCAGGTTAGTCCTTTACATACAATCACACTTTACAATGCAGTTGCCAATAATGGTAAGATGATGAAGCCTTACCTGGTGCAGAGTATTCAGAAAAATGGAGTAATGCAAAAACAATTTGAGCCAAAAGTAATGGCTGAAAATATTTGCAAGCCCTCCGTAATAAAGGCCGCAAGAGAATCAATGGAGATGGTGGTAACAGAAGGAACAGGTCGCAGGGCTTTTGCAGGTATGCCATTTTCTGTTGCAGGAAAAACAGGAACAGCTCATGTGTCGGATGGTCCCATTAAATATGCACATGGAGTTTACCAGGCCACTTTTGTCGGATATTTTCCTGTTGATAAGCCTCAATATACTTGTGTTGTTGTTATTCGTACCAAGCCACATGCAGCTTCACACTACGGTGGAACTTTAGCTGCCCCGGTTTTCAGAGAAATTGCTACCAAGTTGTATTCGATGTATGTAGAGAAGAAAACTCCATCATTATATGCTGCAAAAAAAGACAGCAGCACTTTCTTTTATGCAGGTTATTCCAATGATATCAGAAATGTGTTTAACACACTGCAGGTTAAATACACAGATTCGGTTTTGCAAAATAATCTTCCAGCCGGACAGGCAGGCTGGAGTAGTGTTTTCTCCAATAATTATCAACCGGTGATGAAGGCAAATATTATACGCCGGCAAATAATGCCAAATGTAAGAGGAATGGGGTTGAAAGATGCATTGTTCCTTCTGGAGAATATGGGAGTAAAAGTAGCAGTAAGGGGTAAAGGAAAAATCAATTTACAGTCGGTAGCACCCGGAACACAATTAGCAAAAGGTGTTACAGTAGTACTGGAGTTAAGTTAAATCTATGATGTGGTATTAAGTGATGTATTATATAATGTAAAGCTTAGAGAGGTCATAGGAAT
>JBARSW010000105.1:0-5074 GCA_049644925.1 Chitinophagaceae bacterium
CCGCCATGGCAACAACTGTTTTGCCACTCAACTTTCCAAAAACAAGTTTTCCTTTATGACCATCCACCGTAGATACAGGAAAATGTGGTATATCGCTATACGGTACTTCTTTTTCGATTTTTACTTCACTAACAAAATTTCCCAATCCGCTACCAAGTACTATTCCAATTGTTGGAGTGCCTTTAAATTGCTTACTTAAATATTTTACAGATTCGTTTAAATCTTTTACTGTTTTTTTCGACATAAAAAATTGGGGTGCTAATATGACGTTACTTCTTTTGACAACTTACAAACGTACATATAATAAATGGGGCTTAATAATTATACCGATAGAAATCGCAAAATTCCTCATCACATAAAAGTCTTTTCAACACAGGGTCTTTCAATACTTCTGTATAATCCCACCACTTATTATTTATTTTTATTTTCCGGTAAACGAATCTTATACCCTGGCTATAATCCACCCACCAGTATATATGACCCGTATATAAAGGTTGAATCGGTGTGCCATCCGGTTTATGCCATCCATATATTGCTACACGGTCCTGCTTATTTTTTGCAGAAAGCAATCCGCTTAAAACAACATCTTTCTTAATCCCAGCAATTAACCCGGTTCTCCCTTTTCGTTGTCCTTCTATAATTTTATGATGTTGCCACATAGTTGGTGTACTGTCCCGAAATGCATACATGGGAACTGGTTCCAGTTTAATTTTTGCAGCTTTATAAATTTCATTTACCAATTTTCTTGTTGGCAGGAAACATTGAATACGGTCGGCTATTTTCTGAGCTGCCAGCGGAGTAATATTTATTCTTGCCCAGTTCTTATCCGTTCCGATACTTAAATAATCAGGAGCAACATAATAAGTGGCCTTGAAAATTTTACCAGTGACAGTATCAACAATTGAAGTATGAATAGCGGTAAATTTTTTCAGGAACCCAGGGATATTGCCAGAAAATACTTCACTGATCGCAAATGAATCTCTTTGCCGCCAATTCATTGCAGCAGCGTTTTTATAAAAAGTTGTACCGCTTATTGATGATTGCCTGATAGGCATTTGAATATGTTTTCGGCTGCAACCGAAAGCGAATAATAGTAATAAAAGCAAAAAAATCATACTGCGCATAACTCAAGTTAAAACAAGGTTACCTTAAAACACAGCCTATTGCCTGATAATTTTTTTAATAATAACTTTTTCGGCAAATCTAAGATTCAGTAAATATGTCCCCACCGGAAGATTGCCAATATTCAACTCAGTATTTCGTAGCCCAGGCAACATTGAAGATTTAATCAGTACTCTACCCGATAAGTCAGTAATAGTAATAATATATGGTTGACCAACTGGATTTGGAAAAGAAATAGTTATTTTATCAGTTGCAGGATTGGGATATAAAATAACCAACTCTTTGTCTTCTCGTACAGTCACTCTTATCACTTTACTATATCGGTATGCGCCTGAAATATCAACCAGTTTTATCCTGTAATAAATATCTCCTTGTAATAAACCGGCGTTTTCATCAAACTTATAACTGTTTAAATTCTGTAAATAATTAATGGCAGCTCTTTCACTGAATGTCCTACCACCATCAATACTTCTTTCAACAATAAATGCACTGAAACGTTCCGCATTTGCCACTTCCCATTCCAATGAAATTTTTCCCGAATGATTAAAACCTGAAAACGAAATAATATCAACCGGTAAAACATTGCAAAGTGAAGACCAAATCATTTCCACATATTCAGGATGGTCAACAAAAGGGTTTCTGTTTTGCTGAAAACCATAGACTGAATTATTTCTGTCAATTTCCTTTTGGCTTACAGGATCAAGGTTATGCCAGTTTAGCAACATTTGTAGATATTCGGTCTCCATAGAAGGCCAGGTTTTGCCATCCATTACCACATCGCCACCCGCCTCTAATGCTTCCCATGCAGGCATATTAATCTGGTATCTTGTAACCATATAAAAAATGACCCTCGCCAGGTCTCCTTTATATGCATCGGTTGGTTCAAATACATTGCCTGTAAGGCCGGGAAAGGTAAGGGCGGATGTGCCGATTTTAGACCCATTTAAAAAAATTTGTGAGGTAGTGGCCACCTTCCCATAAGGCATATTGCTTCTCTTGCTGTTTATCGTTTTGTCGGTAGGGAATATATGGTGAAGGTCGGCACCTGGAAAATTAGAAGTGCTGCTGCTGGCAGAAAACCAACTATTGGGAAAACTGTGTTCTTTGTTCCAGCCTGTTCCTTCGGTATTGCCCGTGCCTCCATTAAATAATGCGCCAAAAGTGTATTCATAAGGTTCAGGCCCCATCTGGTTATCTGAATAAATATCCCATATTATCGTTTGTGTACCGGCATCATTCAGCCTGTCATCAGAGGATGGCATTTGCACATTATCAAGATCTGAATAATTAAGCTGAATGTGGTTAGTGGTTGTAATGCCCATTAAGGCTGTTTTAAGAGGTGCACAATTCAATCCTACAGCACTGTTATAATAATTGACCGGGATGCCGCTGTTTTGTAGTGTTGTAAAAGGCTGTACTGTATTTGATAGTACAAGATAATTGGGAGTACCACTGCATGGATTAAACGTATAAACAGTAGCATAATAAGTTGTGTTCTCTGCAAGGCCGGTTAAAGCCGTCGTGGTACCGGTACTGTTATATATCACTTGTTCACTCCCAGCATATACAGCGCTGGCCGAATACGTTCCCCCATCTGTTGGCGGTGTAAAATTGTTTACTGTATTTAGTTTTACTAATGAGTTGCTACCGCTACCTGCAACCCAGTTAATAGTGGCAGATGTTGTAGCGGCATTTATTGTAATGGTGCCGGCCTGTGTGGTGGGTTTGGTACAGCCTCCCCCGGTGGTGGTGGCACTGGCTGTTGCTGGGGTCGTTATCAAGTAGCAATTATCAGTAGCATTAAATGAATACACAGAAGTATAATATGTGGTGCCGGCAGAAAGTCCTGATAATGAAACTGAGTTACTATTTCCATTATACACAACATACTCACCGGCAGCAATTGTTTGTCCGGCACCAAAATTTACATTTGATATATAGGCAGTTCCACTGGCCGGTGTTCCAACAACAGCACTACCAGCTTTCACAACTACAAGTGAATTCGTGCCGTTGCCGTTTGTCCAGCTAATGTCCATCGAATTGTTGGTTACACCTGTAATAGAGGCAGCGCTTGTTTGAATGGAAGGCGGAGTGCAACTGCTGACGTTTAAATAATTCAACACCACGTCATCAATACCTGTTGCTGGCCTTGTTCCTGAACCTGTGGAAGCTGTAAGATTTACAATTCTTATCCATACCGGTTGACTAATATTATCGAATGCAGAACCAAAATTTACATTTACAGTTGTACTTAAAAATGTACTTCCCCCTGTTGTTAATGTAACTGGGCTGGTGGTTATTGCCGTAAATGTTGAAGGGACAGAGCCGAAGCCATAATCAACATTCCAAGTACTTGTTCTGGTAGCAGCCACATCAAGCGACTGAAGGTTAAAAGAAAGACTGAAAGAATTGAACCCTGTAGTATTGGCCAGTTGCATAACAAATGCAGCGCTTCCGTCGGCAAAACCACTGCTTTGGCGCAGCCCGATTACTCTGTCGGTACTTGTGGCTTGTGTTGCATTTGATGCGCCTGAAGTAAGACCATCTGTTGAGGCCATATTATAATAAGCTCCTGCACTGGTACTCCAGCCACTGGTAGTAAGTGTTGGTGTTTCAATTGTTCCCAGGGAAGTGGCAGATGCATTTCTTCTTACCGTAAAGCCCTCCGGCATACCTGAATGCACACCATCAAAATCCTGGGTGTAATTCGTTCCACTGAGTACTATTTGGCTATAGCCTGCCAATGTAAATAAGGCAGTAATAAAAAGTAGAAAAGATTTCTTCATAATTATATCCTGATACAAATTCAGGGATCGCAAATTTACATAACCTAATTTCTTAAAATATGATTGTTATCATTAATTTCATTGTTTTCAATCAAATAATTAATGTTTTATTTAGGCTTATACTGCAAAGAAATTATTTAATATTCTCCATTCACTATTCACTATCCTTTACCTTTGCCGAAATTTTTTAGTATATGAACCTCCACGAATACCAGGCCAAAGAACTATTAAAAAAGTATAATGTACCTGTACAGGAAGGATTTGCCTGCAATACCGTTCAGGAAGCGGAAGATGCATATCGCCAGATAAAAACCCAGACTGGCAGTAAGTTTGCCGTTGTAAAAGCTCAAATACATGCGGGTGGCCGTGGAAAAGGCACAATCAAAGAAACTGGTATTAATGGTGTAAAAGTGGCCAAGTCGCTGGAAGACATCCAGGAATTTGCTACAAAAATTCTTGGTGGCACTTTGGTTACATTACAAACCGGACCGGCCGGAAAAGTTGTAAATAAGATTTATGTGGCTGCTGATATGTATTATGATGGCCCTGACGAAAGAAAAGAATTTTATTTGTCAATTCTGCTCGACCGTACAAAAGGACAAAATGTTATTATGTACAGCACAGAAGGTGGAATGAATATTGAAGAAGTGGCACATAATACTCCGGAAAAAATATTTAAGGAATGGGTACATCCTGCAGGTGGATTGCAGGGGTTCCAGGCAAGGAAGATTGCCTTTAACCTTGGCCTCTCCGGAGAAGCTTTTAAGAATTGTGTAAAATTCGTTACCAGCTTATACAACGCATATGTTGGCCTTGATTGTTCTATGCTGGAAATTAATCCTTTGTTTAAAGCTTCCGATAATAAAATACTGGCTGTTGACTGTAAAATGAATCTTGACGACAATGCACTGATGCGTCATCCGGATTTGAACTCACTAAGGGATATAACAGAAGAAGATCCGACAGAAGTAGAAGCAGGTCAATTCAATCTGAACTTTGTTAAATTGGATGGAAATGTGGGCTGTATGGTGAATGGTGCAGGATTGGCAATGGCTACGATGGATATGATTAAGCTTAGCGGTGGCGAACCTGCCAATTTCCTTGATGTAGGAGGAACAGCCAATGCACAAACAGTAGAAGCAGGCTTTAAAATCATCCTGAAAGAC
>JBARSW010000106.1:0-3107 GCA_049644925.1 Chitinophagaceae bacterium
TTTATATTCCCCACCGCTACCGGGAAGGTTATGGTGTAAGCAAAGCAGGAATTGACTTCGCAAAAGAAAATGGATTCACATTAATTATATCACTTGACTGCGGAATAAAATCTGTTGATTTAATTACATACGCAAAAAATATTGGTATTGATTTCATTGTTTGTGATCACCATTTACCGGATGAAATTCTACCTCCCGCTGTTGCCATACTGAATCCGAAACAAAATGATTGTACTTATCCTTACAAAGAACTTTGCGGGTGTGGTGTTGGTTTTAAATTAATTTCTGCATTAACGGAAAGGATGGAACTGCCTGTTGAAATAGCCTATGAATATCTTGATCTGCTGGCAACGGCCATTGCTGCAGATATCGTTCCCATCACTGGAGAAAACAGGATTATGGCATTCCATGGTTTAAAAAAAGCAAATGCAAATCCAAATAACGGAATTAAAGCTCTTGCAAAACTCAGTGGCCTGGTAAAAGAAATTCATTTGACCAATCTAGTTTTTATGATTGCTCCAAGAGTAAATGCCGCAGGAAGAATGGATGATGCCAGAAAAGCGGTACAAATGTTTATAGCTGCTACAGAAGAAGATGCCTTACACTATGCTGAGCAACTGCATAGCGATAATACCGACAGAAAAGAAGCAGATAAGACTATTACAGAGGAGGCGCTATCACTCATACATAATAATACTGAGTGGGAAAATAATAAATCAACTGTAGTTTACCAGCCACACTGGCATAAGGGAGTTGTCGGTATAGTGGCATCCCGGTTAATTGAGTATTATTACCGGCCCACTGTTGTTCTTACACAATCCGGAGAATACGCTGCGGGGAGTGCCAGAAGTGTTCCTGGTTTTAATCTTTATGAAGCCATTCATGCCTGTAAAGAATATCTGCTTGGTTATGGCGGGCATTTTGCAGCGGCTGGAATGACAATGGAAATAAACCGGGTCGATGATTTCCGAAAAAAATTTGAAGAAGTTGTATCAGCTGTAATTACTCCTGATTTATTGATACCAGAAATCATTATTGATGCAGAAATAACATTGCAGGATATAAAACAATCATTCTATGATATTTTATTCCAGATGGAACCATTTGGACCTGAAAATCTGCGGCCCGTTTTCATAGTCAGAAATGTATGTGATAATGGCTGGTCAAAAATTGTGAAAGAAGAACATATTCGTTTTTCGTTAAAACAAGACAATACTACAATAACAGGCATTGGCTTTGGCATGGCTGAAAAATTTCCTTTACTGCAAAATAAAAAACCGGTTGATATTGTTTTTAAAATAGATGAAAATGAGTGGAATGAACAAAAAACACTGCAAATAAGAGTTATTGATTTCAGATCGGCTGAAAAATAGTATTATTAAAACTTGTACATACTTCTGTTTAAATTAAAAGTTGAAAAATAAGATGAAAAAAATAATCCTACTATTTACAATTCTATCATCATTAATTAATTCCGGTATTAATGGACAAAGCAGTTCAGGCACTCTTGATGTTGTAAGCTGGAATCTAGAATGGTTTGGCTCGCCGTCTAATGGCCCATCTGATGATAACCTGCAGGAGGCCAATGCAAAAAAAATTCTTCGCTTCCTCGATGCTGACCTTTACGGAATGGTAGAGATTGTAGATACTATGCGTTTCAGAAGATTGGTAGATTCTTTGGGAAATACAGAGTTTGGCTATATCATCGCACCCTATTGCACCCAAGCAACTGCTCCTACTGGCAATGCGTGGTTAAACGGGCAGAAACAGGCTTTTATTTACAGGAAATCTGTTTTTTCCAATGTAACAACAAGAGGGCTGATGAGAAGCAGTGCTACTGCTAACACCAACTTTGCCAGTGGCCGTTTTCCATTTATGATTTCTGCTACCGTTACAATTAACAGTATCAGTAAAAACATGAACTTTATTGTCTTGCATGCAAAAGCCGGCAGCACAGCAGAAGATTATAATAAAAGAATAGGAGGTGCACAGGAATTAAAAGACACCCTGGATGCCCAATTCAGCACTACTAACAATTATATTATCGGCGACTTTAATGATGCCCTTAATTCAAGCATTTATTTAGGTGCCAGTGTAAGTTCCTACGATCCGATTGTAAAAGACAGTACAGATACTGACCGGTACAAATCAATTACACTTCCATTGGGAGCCTCCGGTCAGACCAGCATGATTAATTTTCCCAACGTTATAGACAACCATGTTATTTCCAATGAAGTGGAGCCTTTCTATATTCCGGGAAGTGCAAAAATCAGAACTGATATAACCAGTGTGGTACCTGATTATATTACAGCACATAACACTTCTGATCATTATCCTGTTTTTTCAAGATATAGCCTTGATGGTGTAGTAACTGGTATTACTTCAGTTAGTGCAAATGAATTAGGCATTCAGGTTTCTCCAAATCCTTTCTCTCAAACAATAAATATTACTGCCACCAAAACTTTAAACAATATTCAGTTTAGGCTGATTAATATCAATGGACAAATTGTAAGTTCACAAACATTAGGAATAATAACAGCAGGTGGAACTGTACAACCTGTTTTTTCAAATATCAGCAGCGGTATTTATTTCCTGCAGGTAGAAACCAAACAATTCAGAACTGTTGTTAAACTAATTCATCTTTAAAAAAAGCAATTCTGTATTATGAAAATGCCCCGAAATCTTTCGGGGCATTTTCATTGCAATTCTTTAATTCAAAAATTGCTTTATAATACTCTGTATTCTTAATGAATCATGATAGTCCTTGTACCAATTGTCTCAAGGTAATTTACTAAATAAACAATATAAACGCCTCTTCCTAAAGCCGATGGAATATTAAACGTTTGGTTGATAAAATTAGCCTGGATATTCATATTCTTCTGATAAACCTGTTGACCGGCGCTATTAAAAAATAACAAACCATAATAACCCGGAGTAATATTATTCACAGTTACTCTCATTTCTCCACCGCTTATTGCAGGAACCGGGTATAGCATGAAGCCCTGACCAATAGCTGTTACAGTAAATGATTGCTGTAAGCCGTAGGAGGTGCCTCCGTTATTAACAGCGTATGCTTTGTAATAATAAGTTGCTCCTTGTACCAATCC
>JBARSW010000107.1:0-1648 GCA_049644925.1 Chitinophagaceae bacterium
GTGATGGGCCATCTGGACCTGGAAAGCAGGAAAGGAAAAGCTCCCGGAGGGTATAACTGCCCATTGGCAGAAAGTGGAGCTCCTTTCATTTTTATGAATGCAGCGGGCACCCTGGATGATGTAACCACCATGGTACATGAAGGTGGTCATGCTATACATTCTTTCCTGTCGCATGAACTGGATCTGACGGGCTTCAAAGAATATCCAACTGAAATTGCAGAAGTGGCAAGTATGGCAATGGAACTTTTTAGCATGAACCATTGGGAGGTGTTTTTTGATGACAAGGAAGAATTAAAAAGGGCCAAAGAACAACAACTGGAAAGGGTTATCACCATTTTCCCATGGATTGCCACAATTGATAAATTCCAGCATTGGTTGTATGAGAATCCCAATCATACAGAAGAAGAAAGGGCCGACAAATGGCTTTCTATCCTGGAAGAATTCACTTCCCCCGTTATTGATTTCTCGGGCCTGGAAGGATACCGCCGGTATGGTTGGCATCGGCAGTTACACTTATTCGAAGTGCCTTTTTATTATATTGAATATGGTATTGCTCAATTGGGAGCTATTGGCCTTTGGCAACAATACAAACTAAATTCAGGCCGGGCAGTTAATAATTACTTGACTGCCTTACAGTTGGGCGGAACAAAAACATTACCTGCGTTATTTGAAGCTGCCGGGTTGAAATTTGATTTTTCTTCTGCTCATATCAGCCAATTGATGAATTTTGTAAAAAAGGAGTTGGACAGTTTGTAAAAAATACTATAAAAGTGGTATTTTTAATATTCGGAAATATGAAATCTGAACCCTACTTTTGATAAAGCAAACTAAGTGCTAACCACACTTCTAAAATAGCTACTAATCAGAGCCTTAACCAAAAAGTCCCGATGTTTCCACACCGGGGCTTTGTTTTTTATCCTTTACCAAAAGGAAACTTTACTCTGAATAGCATTTTACCTTTGAAAAGTCTATCAGAAAAATGCCGTTCTTTTCATTTTTCTTTAAACAACAAAGTAAATCGGTAAGGATTTTTCGATTAAAGGTTTCCCCCTACCTGACTACAGGTAGGCTTTGGTGGAATGGGGGAATTAGTTCTTACAATTCTTGCAAATTCCTTCTACCACTACTTCAACCTGTTTTGCTGAATATCCTTTTGGAAGCTTAATATCCGGCGTGGCAACATCATCCAGGCAGTAAGTGTTATTGCATTTACTGCATACAAAATGAATATGGTGGTCGTGGTGATGCCCTTCCGTACATTCATCTTTACACAATGCATAACGGATAGAATTATCCGTGGTTGGGATAACATGAATAATCCCCTTGTCAACAAATGTCTGTAATGTGCGGTAGATAGTAACCCGGTCAAATTTTTCTCCTGCTTTTTTTTCAATATCGCCATGAGACAGAGCTCCTGTTTGTTCCAGAAAGAGAGAGAGCATTTTTTTGCGGCTATCAGTAATGCTTAAATGATTCTGCTTCAGCAGCAATTCCACTTTTTCATCGGTTTGTTTTATTGATAACCTCGACATTTTTCCTTTTTCCAAATTTACGGCTGATTATTTATTATTCGGGGTTGTTACTCCTTCAACCATTTTCTAGCATCGCTGATGAGTTTTTTTACTTCGCTTTTTTTCAGGCCGTCATA
>JBARSW010000108.1:0-20501 GCA_049644925.1 Chitinophagaceae bacterium
CCAACTTTCAAAGATCTTTTGGCTTTACCAGCCACCCATTTTTTAAACGGGAGTGCAAAGGTAAGTGCCTTATTTTTTCTACCAAATTTTTCATCAATTATTTTTCAATAAAATCAAAATCTTTTGGTGTGAAAATCAATTTGCTTTGTGAAGAACTAACCCCTTTTTTTTGAGGCGGACGGCAAAGGTAAGACTTTGAATGTTACCAGCAAATTTTTAGGCTAAGTTTTGTTCACATTTCTTCAGAGAGCTGCCCGTTTTATTTGAACGGGCGGCAAAGATAAGGGTGTGTGGTTTGTTTGCCAATTTATTTGATAAATTTTTTAAGCCAAAGGCTGAAATACAGTCCTGTCAAGTGTTTTAATAAAAAGAATTTTTCCATAGATGAAGTCTAAATCCCATAAACTCATAAAAATTCTATTGTTTTGACCAGATTGAAACCATAAAACTGTGATGAAGATTTTTTTGATAGTCAGAATTAAACCCCTTGCTTTTTAGTCTTAATAATGAATATTACTTATAAAAAAGACTCTTGCCCGACTATTCTAGTTAATTTACATAAATAGCATAAGGGGTGTACTCTAGAAATCAACAAATTTTGACTACTTCCTTTTAAATAAATCAGGCGGAAATTGAACGGAAATTAAAAATAATCCATGTGCCGGAACTGCAAAACTGGCTTTCGTGCAATCTTTTGATTCGATTATAGCTCTAAATTCATCCAAAGACAACTTGCCGCGACCCACCTGCAGCAATGTTGCTGTTAAAGCTCTAACCATTCCCCGTAGAAATCTATTCGATTTAACATTATAAACCAAGCAGTTATCTTCTCTTTCCCATCTACTATCCTCAATCTTACAAACAAATGTTTTAACTTGGGTGTTACGCTTTGAGAATGAAGTGAAATCATCATATTCTTTTATTACACCTGCAGCCTGTTGCATTTTTTCAAAATCAAGCTTATACGGGAAATAGAAGGCCCGATCACTTAAAAATGGATTCTTGTGCTGATATATATAGTACCTATAGTCACGACTAACTGCATCAAATCTGCAATGTGACTCAACTGAGACTTCATGTATTTTGTTTACAGCGATATCGCCAGGCAGAATTGCATTTAGTT
Source organism: Chitinophagaceae bacterium (assembly GCA_049644925.1). GTDB lineage: Bacteria > Bacteroidota > Bacteroidia > Chitinophagales > Chitinophagaceae > JJ008. The sequence goes on from JBARSW010000108.1 coordinate 1,124, forward strand.
TATACTGTAATGGAAACCAATCTCCTAATCTATTATGAGTTTGAAATTGCATGGATTCATCAAAGTGGAAATAATTCTGTAACGCATGAACCCCCGCATCTGTTCGTGATGAACCAGTTAGTATAACCTTTCTTTTAAGCAATATCTCCAATGCTTTTTCTACTTCAGCCTGTATTGTATTTGCATTATGCTGTGATTGAAAACCACTATAATTCGAACCTTTATAAGAAATCTCCAAAAAGTATCGGTGCATTACAAATTAATTTCTAATCATCGCTTTAAACCGGTTAATATAATATTCTTCCTTTAATTCACTTTGGAGCAAATAAAAATTCTCTTTATCAGCTGTGTATAAATAAGCAACATCAAAAAAACTGTATTTCCCTTGTTCATTCAAGAATAATGTACTCAGATTCCTGACCTGAGTTGTATTGAAACACTTCATTTTAAAATACTTTTTAGCCTCATTTATCATATCATCTTCACTTTCTATTGCAGCCATAGATTTCCTAAGTTTAAAAAAGTCACTATCTTCTGCAAGCACTGGACAATTGATTTTGCTTTGAGGGTTAATAACAAGTGAATCCTTTGTGATTTGTTTTACTACAATCTTCTTATTTTCCTGAATCTTTATCGTTTCATCAGTATCAATTTCAATAAATTTTTTTTCTTCTTTTGGAATTTCTTTGACGACAACTACTACTTCCTGGGGATTGGGAATCAGTAATCTAATTGTATCTATTTCCCCATTCGAATATTCATCAAGATAAATAAGACCAAAACCTTCTGTAGTAGAACTTTCTGATCTTTTTGTAACTATTGATTTTTTATATTCAACAATGGGTATTGAAACACTTTCTTCCTTATTAACTTCAGCAATACTAAGTTCTGATTTTGGTTGTTCTTTTATAATCGCCGGTTCAATTATAACAGATGATTTTATAGCATCACTATCATTATCAACAACTTTATTAAGATTGTTTTTAGCTACTTGCGAAACATCCGTCTCTGCTTTTGTTTCCTCAACTTTTATTTGCTGAACAGGCTTTTCTTTTAATGTAGGATCATCCACAGCTTTTGATAAAAGTTCTGTGAATTCTGAAACGTCCTTTTTCTCACTTACTCCCGGGTTAATGGGTTTTAGGGGTAATTCTGAAGGCTGAATAATTGACAATGAATGTAAATCAAAAAGTCCCCAACCTTTTTCTCCAAAGCTTTTCAATAAAAATCCATGGTCCTTCCTATTAATAGTTACAGAAAAAGTTTGTTCGGGCCACTTATTCTGTGGAAAGCCGACTGAAAAGCTATAGGTACTATCATGCAACTTTGATAAAATAAGATACCCGGATGTACTGGAATTATGAATTTTATCTTTTAGTTTAATAAAGAAAGGTTGCTCAGATTCCGATTGAAGATAAATGAAATACACTTTTTGAGATGATGATGCTAAGGAAATTAAAGTAAAAGCCATGCATACAAGTAATTTATTCATTTTTTCCTATGTTGAGTGATAAGCAAATTTAATTGAAATCCCCTGACTTACATCGATACATACACAACAACTTGTTAAATACACTAACCACCCATCCCATTTATATTTAAATAAAAAAATCAACCGATAAATTTGCAACACTTAAATTATCAATATGAAGAAATCTCTTCTTTTCATGCCATTACTTTTTATTTCTTATTTTCTTTTTGGACAAATCAGACCTACCAATGATACTGGTTGGAAAAAAGTGTACCGGGAAACACCTGCTAAAATCAATAATCTAATTCATACAAAGCTGGATGTAAGACCTGACTTTAGCAAATCATACCTGTATGGAAAAGCCTGGCTTACTTTAAAACCACATTTTTATCCTACTGACTCTCTTACACTTGATGCCAAGGGTATGGAATTAACAAAGATTCAATTATTAAAAAACAATCAGCAAATACCGTTGAAATATGAGTATGATGATTGGCAAATTCGAATAAAACTAGACAAATTCTATAAAGCAAATGAGAGTTATATTGTTTACATAGAATATATATCCAAACCAGATGAATTTGAAGAGAAATATGCCAGGGGTTCTATGCTTGGTATAAAAGGTCTGTATTTTATTAATCCCAGGGGTGAAGAACCTGATAAGCCAACCCAAATCTGGACGCAAGGTGAAACTGAATCTAATTCTGCCTGGTTTCCAACAATTGACAATACAACTCAAAAAACTACACAAGAATTAACAGTAACCGTTGATAATAAACTTGTTACACTTAGTAACGGCAAATTAATATCTCAAAAGAAAAATGCTAATGGAACCAGAAGTGATTACTGGAAGATGGATCTGCCTCATGCTCCCTACCTGTTCTTTTTAGGTGTAGGAGAATATGCTGTGGTGAAAGATAGCTGGAGAGGAAAAGAAGTTAACTACTATGTGGAAAAAGAGTATGCTTCCGTTGCCAAAAAAATATTTGGTAACACTCCTGAAATGATGAGCTTCTTCTCCAAAATTACAGGTGTAGATTATCCATGGGTTAAGTATGCTCAAATTACGGGGCGAGATTTTGTTGCAGGAGCTATGGAAAACACCACAGCAACCTTACACCAGGAAGGAGCCCAACAAGATGCAAGAGAACTTGTGGATGGTAACAATTGGGAAGGTACTATAGTACATGAGCTCTTTCATCAATGGTTTGGTGATTACGTTACGACAGAAAGCTGGAGCAACCTGACGCTAAATGAATCCTTTGCAAATTATAGTCAGACACTTTGGGATGAATATAAATATGGCAAAGATGCAGGTGAGGCAGAACACTTTAATAACATGCAGACATATCTTTCAAGCGGCAGTGATAATAAACAACTGGTGAGATTTCACTATAAAGACAGAGAAGAAATGTTTGATGCGGTTAGCTACCAGAAAGGAGGACGCATACTCCATATGTTAAGAAATTACATTGGCGATAGCGCCTTTTTTAAGTCAATGAATGTGTACCTTACTACAAACAAATTCAAATCTGCTGAAGCACATCAATGGCGGATGGCAGTAGAAGAAGTAACAGGCAGGGACTTGAATTGGTTTTTTAATCAATGGTATTATGAAAGTGGTCACCCAACAGTTGATATCAGTTATTTATATAATGATTCTGCAGGGACTGCAAAAGTGATTATTAAGCAAACACAGAAAAGTGGAAAGCCCTTTATTCTCCCTTTAGCTATTGACATTTATAATGGAACCGAAAAAACAAGGCAAAATGTATGGCTAAAAAATATTTCAGATACTTTTTCTTTCAACTATTCAAAAAAACCAGACCTTATCAATGTTGATGGTGATAAAGTAATGCTATGGGTTAAAAAAGATAATAAGACACTGGAGAATTATATACATCAATATAAATATGCAGGAGGATATCTGGACAGAAGGGAAGCAATTGAGTTTGCATCAAAGAAACAGAACGAACCCAATGCCGTTTCTTTAATAAAAACCGCCCTAACTGATAAATACCAAGGACTTCGAAATTTTTCACTCAGCATTCTTGATTTTAAAAAAGAATCTGTGAAAGCAGCTGTTGAAACAATTTTATTAAAAATTGCAAAGACCGATAAATTTTCATTAGTAAGAGCCAATGCCATAGACAGATTGGGAGAATTTAAAAATCCTGAATATGCAAATTTTTTCAAGTCAGCTGTTAATGATTCATCTTATACAGTTTCTGGCAATGCATTGTCTGCATTAATTAAAACTGATCCTGCATCTGCCTCTTTAATTGTAAAAGAATTAGCGAATAAACCCTCAAAAGGAGTGCTGCAGGAAGTAGTACTGAATGAAATATTAAAGTCGGGCGATGAATCTATGGCAGATAAAATTATTGGAGATTTTGAAAAAATGCCCATGAGTCAGGGTAAGTTTCAATTCTTAGGTAATTTGAGTACTTATTTAGCGGCAATAAATAATATTGAAAAAATAAAATGGGGTGTAGATGAAATTGTAAAATTCAGAGATGCTGTACCTGAGGCATTCAGAAATCAGACAAATCCCTTTATTAATGGTATGATACTGAAAGGACTTCTTGCAAATAAAAGTAAAAAAGCAAAAGAAAATTCCAATGATCCATCACTTAAAGAACTTGTAGACTATATAAAATCAAAATTACCGGAAGAAGACCTTAAAGGGTTTTAATTCAAAGAATCAACAACTATTTTTCAGTACATTGACTAAATGAGAAAGCCATCTTAAAAAGGATGGCTTTCTTATTTCTATAGTCAATTTTAATTCTTACTTACCAGCCCCCACTGGCACCTCCGCCGCCTCCGCTTCCGCCACCAAATCCACCGAATCCACCACCGCCAGACCAACCGCCACCGCCACTACTTCCTCCACCACCAGACCATCCACCTCCGCCTGTCCAACCACGAAAACCTCCTCTGGATACATAGGTGCCGGCACCAGGTGCCGCTCCTCCAAATATGGCAATTAAAATAATAACAATAAGTAACATGGTGAAAATGGATGGCCCTTTGCTCTTTTTGCTGCGATAATTAGCCGGGGCTTTGTATTCACCCTCTGCCGCTTTTATTATTGCATCAACGCCTTCATCAAGACCCCGGTAATAATTACCCGCCTTGAAATTGGGGGTTATCTCATTTTCAATAATACTTTTTGCTGTGACATCGGGTATAACTCCTTCAAGACCATAACCGACTTCTATCCTGATTTTACGATCATTTTTTGCCACCAACAATACAATGCCGTTGTTGATATCCTTATTACCAACACCCCATTGCCGTAGAATCTGCAGTGCCACTTCATCTACCCCATAATCACCAGTGGTTGGAATAATAACCGTAGTAATCTGGTTAGAAGTACTGTCATCATACATTACCAGTTTTCTCTCTAACTCCTCTATTTGCTGAGGCGTTAATGTACCGGTAAAGTCATTCACCAGTTTAGGCGGATTGGGCTTTGCAGGTACAATCTTATCTATTTGTGCAAAAGCACAAACAGACAAGATCATCGAAAATATCAGGAATAGTTTTTTCATGTATTTCAACGGCCGAAAATAATTTCATCCGGCAGTTCATTTTTATCAGTATCTCTATCGAACGGGAAATGCGTATGTAATGCATTACCTATTTGAATAACACATTCGGCAATTCCTTTGCCATAATTTTCGGCATTAAAATTTTCAAGCATTTCCCTAACCACCTGGTTCCAATAATCCGTGCCAACTTTCTGATGAATTCCTTCATCCCCAAAAACAGCAACCTGCCTGTCTTTTACTGCAACATATACAAGTGTAGCATTCCGGTGTTCTGTTTTCTCCATTTTCAGCTTAAAGAAAATTTCAGCGGCCCTGTCCAGTGCATCCATCCAGCTGCATTTGCTTTCCACAAATACCCTTACCTCGCCGCTGGTATGTTGTTCTGCATGGCGGATTGCTTTCACAATAAGCCTTGAATCTTCCTCCGGAAAGAGGTTTTTATTCTTTTTAAAAAATGAAAACATCGGTGATTACTTGATATCAAATTTTATCTCAGGATTCTTTTCTGTTCCGGCATCAGCTTTATAAAATGCTTTCTCTTTAAAGTTGAAGATTCCGGCTAAGATACTTTTGGGGAATCTCTTTACAATAAGATTATAGTTCTCTACTGATTTATTATAATCCTGGCGGGCAACATTAATCCTGTTTTCAGTTCCCTCAATTTGAGTTTGAAAATCCTGGAATGCTTTTGTTGTCTTTAAATCAGGGTAATTTTCAAATGTAGCAATCAACCGGCTCATAGAACCCTGAAGATTAGCCTGGGCATTTTGGAATGCTTCCAGCGATTTGGGATCATTGATATCTACAGTTAATGAAGAAGCTTTAGCCCTTGCTTCTACGACTTCTTTTAAAGTGGACTTTTCAAAATTGGCAGATGCCTCTACAGTTTTTATTACACTGCTGTATAAATCAGTTCGGCGCTGATAGTTGGTTTCAACATTGCTCCAGACTTTTTTTACATTCTGATCAGCTGTAACCAAACCATTGTAACCATTGCATCCCCAGAAACCAAGGATTAGTACAAGGCCAAGTATTACTAACAGAGTGACATTACGAGTTCCTTTCATTGTATTAATTTTTTAAGATGGTAAAATTAGCATTTTTGGGAAATCAAGGGGAAATTTTCGGTTAGACAACTAATATTCCCGGTAAGCTGTAAATTAGAGTGGTCTGTGTCAAGAATTTTACGTCATCTTCTTAAAAACAAATAGTATGCTTTTTCTCAAAGTTATTTTAAGCATTATATCATTTACTTTGCTGGGATGTAACCAAAGTAAAAAATCAGCTAATAAACCTAACACTTCACCCGGTATTGCTGGGATTAAAGATTCGGTGATTTTGAATGGACTTAATTATCCATGGGAGATACTTTGGGGACCTGATAATCATATATGGATGACGGAAAGAGGCGGTAAGATAAGCCGGGTGAACCCTGTTACCGGTGATATTATTCCTTTAATTACTATTTCTGAAACAGAATCAAACGGTGAAGGCGGAATGTTGGGATTGGCACTTCATCCAAATTTTAAAACTAATCCACAAGTATTTGTTGCTTATAATTACAATAACGGTAAGTATAAAGAAAAAATCGTTCGATTTACGTATGATGGTTCTACCCTTATAAATCCTGTTACTATTTTGGATAACATCAAAGCTTCCTCCATTCATAATGGATGTCGCTTAGTTATTTCACCGGACCTGAAGCTGTTTATTACCACCGGAGATGCATCAGATCAAACATTACCTCAAAACTCTAATTCAATAAATGGAAAAGTGTTAAGGATTAATCTTGATGGATCAATTCCTGGTGATAACCCATTAACCGGAAATCCTCTATGGAGTACCGGCCATCGAAATGCACAGGGTTTAGTGATTGTAAATAACAAAATGTACATTTCAGAACATGGGCCGGATTCAGATGATGAAATAAATATTATTGAAAAAGGCAGAAATTATGGATGGCCTGCTGTAAAAGGTTTTTGCGATGAAAAAAGAGAGCAAACTTTTTGCTCGGCAAATAATGTAAAAGAACCCATAATGGCATGGACTCCCACCATTGCAGCATGTGGCCTGGATTATTATGAAAGTAACCTGATTCCTGAATGGAAAAATTCATTACTCTTGGTAGCTTTAAAGAATGCAAGACTATACCAGATGAAGCTGGATGATAGTTTCAGCAAGATTACTGAGACCAATGAATACTTTTCCAACGATTATGGTCGTATGAGAGATATTTGTATTTCCCCAGAGGGGAAAGTTTACATCTGCACCAGCAATGGAGGAAATGATGATAAGATTATCGAAATCAGAAAGCTTTAAAGATTTCAATTTTCATTCCACTTTCCGAATACATACATAATTGTATTCCTCTACTTTCTGATTGTTATAGTAAGCCCCGTTGTACCAGTACTTTGTGACGGCCTGGGTGCCGTTAGCCTCAGTGGATGTCCAGATGGAACCTCGTTCCTCTACATTGAATTTATCTTTGAATGCATATATCGCATCGCTTTCTTCTTTTGAAGGTAAGTACCAGTCGTTCTTACCTCCATCTTTTGCTTCACTGCATAATTTAGCGGCATAAGGCTTTCCTTCAAAACCTGCATTTTTCCCTACGGCAAAAACGATTGACTTTGTATTTGCAGTACCGTTTGATTCACTTTTGGCGGCATCCAACGCAATTTCTTCATAACCACCCCACATTACTTTGCCTTGGGCTGTCTGATCAAGAACTTCATACTTTTTGCCATTATGTTCAATAGGAACTATTTTCTGAGCAATAAGATTTACTACTGCAAGAAAAGATACCACCAGGAGGAAAAATGTTTTTTTCATAAAATGAGTTTAAGGTTTGACATAAAATTCACCTAAAAACCCATATCAGAAAAATATTTTTTTATTGCTGAACTGCAGCAATACCTGGCAAAACTTTCCCTTCAAAATATTCTAACATGGCACCGCCACCGGTAGAGACGTAACTTACCTTTTCTGCAAAGCCAAACTTATTTACAGCTGCCACAGAATCTCCTCCACCCACTAATGAAAATGAGCCGTTTTCTGTTGCTTCTGCTATAGCCATTGCAATTGCCTTTGTGCCTTTTTGAAATTTTTCCATTTCGAAAACACCCATCGGGCCATTCCAGAGTATTGTTTTTGATTTCTTGATAACTTCAGAGAAAATACCTTCTGCTTTTGGTCCAATATCTAAGCCCAGCCATCCATCTGGTATTGCATCACTGGGTGCAATGGCAGTGTTTGCTGCAGCATCAAATTTGTCTGCAATAACAGAATCCTCCGGCAAGTGAATACTAACATTTTTTGCTGTTGCTTTTTGCAAAATATCCAGTGCCGTTTCCAGACGGTCTTCTTCACAAAGTGAGTTACCAATTTTTCCTCCCCGGGCTTTCATAAATGTGTAGGCCATTCCACCGCCAATAATGATATCAGTTGCTCTTTCCAGCAGATTTTCAATAATTAATATCTTGTCGCTTACTTTTGCTCCACCAATAATTGCAACAAATGGTTTTTCTGACTGGTGCAATACTTTTTCTGCACTGGCAACCTCCCCTTCCATCAACAAACCAAACAATCGTTTTTCTGCAGCAAAGAACTGTGCAATTACTGCTGTGGAAGCATGTGCCCTGTGAGCTGTACCAAAGGCATCATTTACCCAAACATCACCCAACGCAGCTAATTTTTTGGCAAAATCAACATTTCCTTTTTCTTCTTCTTTATAAAAACGGAGATTCTCTAATAACAAAACTTCGCCGGAACGCATCATGCTTGCAGTAAGGTATGCCTGTTCTCCAATACAATCATCGGCAAATAAAACGGTAGTGCCTCCCAATAATTCACTAAGATGTTTTATCAGGTGCTTTAATGAATATTTTTCTGTTGGCCCTTCTTTTGGTCTACCCAGGTGACTCATTAATATCACTTTTCCTCCATCATTTAATATTTTTTTTATTGTAGGAATTGCCGCCCGCATCCGATTGTCATCCGTAATTTCCAGCTTATCATTGAGAGGAACATTAAAGTCAACTCTTACTAATGCTTTTTGTCCGTTGAAATTGTATTCCGTAAACTTTGACATACTTATATTTTTAATAGTGAAATAAAATCAATGCTAAATTATTTTCGCCATATGCGACTCCTGGAAAAGTAAATGCCCGGCTACTGTTGCCATAACTTCATCTGTTACATCTTTTCCGCCCTTCATATTAGTACGAATACTTTCTAAAGTAAATTTGGGTCCGAAAGGTATTCCCCACCAGCCCAATAATGCTGAAATAATGACAAAAGGAATCCCTTTAGCCAACCTATTTTCACTTTTACGAACCAGATATACTCCGGATGTTCTTTTAAAAGTAAAAACGATCAATGAAACAGTGTATGCAAAATAAATAAATCTGCCACCCTTTCTTTCCTCTTCCTGTAAATCACTGGCAGACAATCCATCTATGTTTTTTATTTTCATGAGGTTCACTTCAAACAAAAAATACCGCAACGATCCATTATAAATGAATTGTTGCGGTAAAAATATCTACAGATTGTTATTATTTCCTGGTGAGTTTGTCAAGGTAATTAACGGTTCTTACTAGTTGACTTACATAGCTCATTTCATTATCATACCAGCTTACTGTTTTTACCAATTGCTTATCTCCAACGGTCATTACTTTGGTTTGTGTAGCATCAAATATAGAACCATAATGAGTGCCAATAACATCACTACTTACAATTTCATCTTCGGTATATCCAAAACTTTCGTTGCTGGCTGTTTTCATGGCTGCATTTATTTCAGCAGCAGTTACAGATTTACCAAGAATAGTTGTCAGTTCAGTTAAAGAACCTGTAATAGTGGGTACCCTTTGTGCACCACCATCTAATTTTCCTTTTAACTCAGGTAATACTACACCAATAGCTTTTGCTGCCCCGGTTGAATTAGGTACAATATTAGCTGCTGCAGCTCTTGCACGGCGAAGGTCACCTTTTGCATGAGGTGCATCCAGTGTATTCTGGTCATTTGTGTAAGCATGGATGGTTGTCATAAATCCGGCTTCAATACCAAATGTGTCACTTAATACCTTAGCCATAGGCGCCAGGCAGTTTGTAGTGCAGGATGCACAGGAAATAATTGTTTCGCTACCATCCAGGATATTATGATTTACATTATATACAATGGTCTTCAAATCGCCTGTTGCTGGAGCAGATATTACAACTCTTTTAGCGCCGGCAGTTAAATGAGCAGAAGCTTTATCCTTATCGGTAAAGAAACCAGTACATTCAATAACCACATCCACATCATGACTTGCCCAGGGAATCTGAGAAGGATCTTTTTGTGCATAAATTCTAACAGCATCTCCATTAACTACAATTGAATCTTCAGTTGATTTTACCTCTGCATCAAAACGTCCCTGTGCACTATCATATTTTAATAAATGAGCTAATACTTTGGGGCTGGTTAAGTCGTTAATTGCCACTACATCAATGCCATCCATTTTATAAATCTGGCGATATACCAGGCGGCCTATACGTCCAAAACCATTAATTGCTACTTTAACTGTACTCATGATAATTGAAAATTTACAAGTGAAAAATATTTTTAAAATTGCGGTGCAAATGTATGCTAATGCAGATTAAAGAAAGCTGATTTTTGTCATAAAAAATGGCTAACAACTGATAGTTGAACTGAAAAGAAAAACATTTGGCTAAAAAGTATCGCAAACCTATCTTTGCCGTCCCTTAAAAACGGCCCGTTCGTCTAAGGGTTAGGACACCACCCTTTCACGGTGGTGATACGAGTTCGAATCTCGTACGGGCTACAAAGGCTTTGAATACTCTCAGAGCCTTTTTTGTTTCATTACCTGATCTTTACCCGAAATCTACTGAAAACCTTTGATGCATTTCTACCAAAAATCCGTAAGGAAAAAATGAATGACAGTAAACATTTTATGAAATCAAGCCACAATTTTATTATCCTGAGAATCATTTCAATATCCAAAAACTTCTCTGCGAATTGCAGTAAACCGTGCTGCTTTTTCTGTTTGCCCTAAATCCTGGCTGATAGATATTATACCATCGAGCAATAACGAATGGTTTCCATATTTACTCCTGCTCTGCTCCAGCAATTGCAATGCTTCCTTTTGTTTACCTGTTGAGAACAAGGCAATGGAATATCCATAGGTCATTTGCGAATTGGCCGGGTCCGCCTCTGCTGCTTTCTTTAGTTCTGCAAGTCCTCTGGTATTATCCTTTTTGCGAATATGCCATAATCCCATTGCATAATGCAGGTAAGCATTGCCAGGATTTTTTAATAACCCTTTATCTGCAATTCTCTTTGCATCATCATCTTTTCCCTGCTCTCTGTATAAATCTATAAGGTTACTGTATGCGGGAACAAATTCCGGGAAACGGTGAATACATATTAAATATAATTGTTCCGCTTCATTACCATTACCGGTAAAATTTTTAATAATCGCCCTGTTAAAAAAACCTTCCGGCCGGTGGCTCATCTGTTCCTGTACAGTTATATATTCTTTCATCACTTGATTAAATCTTTTTGCATCGGCCTCACCCAATTTTGCAAACTGCGGTGCCAATATACTTATCGCTTCCATACGTACTGCGGCCACTTTATCATAAAGCAACTGCTCCACATGTCCCAAAAGATTCTCCGGAGGGTAATTTCGTAATGCTTTCAGTGCATTCAGCCTCATATTCGGATCTATGCTTTTTAACTCTTCAAATATGATACTGTTAATCCGTGAAGTTGTATAATAACCATACTGCTCCATTGCAGTAGCCCGAACAATAGCAGGATAATTCCTGTTTTGCAGCAGTTCGTATAATAAAGGTTCGCTTTCTTTGATATACCGGGAAACTGCATACATTAATTCTGCATAGGATTTTTCTTTTGGTAATTTATCGCCATACCATTTGATAAAATTATCAGCTGCCCATTTTATTGTTTTATCTGTATGGCATTTGTTGCAGGCATTGGGTGTACCCATAATTATTGAATGATCGGGCCTTGGTATACGAATACTATGATCGAGCCTGTTATCAATTACCATGTAAGTAGTAACAGGCATGTGGCAGTTTACACATTGGTTACCTGTACCTGTTGTTTTATGATAACTGTGTTGTGTTCCATCATATTTTGCCGGCAAATGGCAGGATGTACATAAGGCATTTCCGATAGCTTTCACTTTCATGCTATGGGGTTCATGGCAGTTAATACAGGTAACACCTTTTGCATGCATTTTACTCTGCAAAAAAGAAGCATATTCATAATCTTCTTCTTTTATCTGCCCGTCTATATAATAATTCACGGGGTCAGCAGTGGCGGGAATATGTGATTGCAAAAAAGATTGACCATGATTATAAACATCTGTAAAACGGCTGGCCCTTGCATGGCACCGGGCACAGGTTTCAACAAGTGTGTCGCTTTGTATTACTGTTTCAGGCAGCAGTGTTTGTTTAGCGGCATCCAGTTTCCAGTTTATGGGCTTTGATGCAAGACTGATCGCAAATCCTTTTAAAGCCACAGTAAGGTCTTTCTTTTCTGCCCATTGCATATGCCCTGAAGCTGGCCCATGGCATGATTCACAGGAGACACGACTCTCACTCCAGGTACTTTGAAATTTATTTTCTGCCAGATTAAAATTTTTGGCATATTCAGTAGTATGACAGTCTGCACACATGTAATTCCAGTTCTGATTTATACCCATCCAGAACAGTTCATCTGTATGAGAAATTCTCTCCTTATCATATAAATGAAACCAGCGTTGTCCTCCTTTTTCTTTAACTCTTGTATCCCAGCAGAAAGGTAATACCTGAATGCGGCCATCGTCAAACCTTACCAGGTATTGCTGTAATGGTTGCCAGCCAAAAGTAAAACCGATTTGAAATTCTTTTTTAACTCCTGTAGTATCAGTAGTCCGTACAAAATACTGCCCGTTGCGCTGGTAAAAAAAAGCAGTATCGCCATGATAAATAAACCGACTGTTATTAAAATCCCCTTTTACTGTAGCAGCCGACACAGTATCCATAGCATGATAGTGGTCAGAAGTTTTAAAGAGTTCACTTTCCTTTTTATGACAGGACTGGCATTGGGCTGTGCCCACATAAGTATATTTTTTGGCTGTCTGCGTTTTATTGACACAACAATAAAGCACCACCAACAGCAAAACAAAAGATGCAATAACCTTGATTATTTTCATACCCTTTAATCCGGCATAAATTTTATGAGCCATTTTTCAAATATAAAATTGCATTAATTTACTTCATAATGTTTTTCTAATAAACCTTTTTCTTTCATGGCTAACCAAAATGATTTCGGAATTTGTTTGGTAGCCATTTCAATATTTTTTTTAACCGTTTTTGGATTACCGGTGTTTACTGCGACACTGGTTATGCCAGGAATGTTAAAGCCAAAATTAAAACAGGCTTCTGCTGGCAGGATATTAAATGATTTGCACAAATCGAAAAAGCTGTCACGCCAATGATATAACGCCTTGCCTGTTTCTGTATTTTTATCTACCGGTTTATAATTATAAAAATCCTTACCAATTAAAAAACCGCCATTAAATACTGCTGAATTAATAATTACGGTACCTTTTGAATGCAGTTGCTTTACATAATCTATTATTTCCCGGGGATGTGACTTAAGTGTAAGACTATTGGCAAACATCACCCAATCCAATGGCACCTCCTTTGAAATTCGCTGAATAGATTTCCAGTTCTTTGACCCAACACCAACCGATATTACTTTACCGGCAGATTTCAGATCAAACAAGGCTTTGTAAGCATTTAAAATATCATTAAATCTCTTTTGTTCATCTTTATCATCAACAGCCGCATCGAGGTATTCATCCGGGTCGTGAATAGAAACCATCTGTGCCGTATATCCATTTAACAATTTATTACCCTGTTCAAAACATTCAAGAATACCTTCATAACTTATTTTTTGAACTGCATCATGTTTTAATTCTTTCCATATTCCTTTTTCAAAAGTTGGCTCAGGTGTGGTAAGTTCAGTTTGAAACCATCCTAATTTATTACTGATAAGAACTCCGTCTTCAGAAACATTTAATTCGTTTAAGCATTTACCCAATACTTCCAATGCCAACCCGGCTCCGTATTTTCCGGCTGTATCAAACATTGGAATGCCGGGAGCATGAAGGACTGATTCCCTGATTATTTCTAACTTGGTTTCATAAGGCACAGCCTCATATAAATTTCCTAAACAACTGGTGCCGAATATTACCGGTGGTAATTTAATTTCTTTCGTTACTGACAAAATATTTCAGTTTTCAAGCAATAAAAATAATGTTGCAAAGTAACTTAAATTTTAGCTGAGACTTAATTACCCATTTTGTTCGGGTCAACTATTTTCAGTTTTAAAAGTCTTTATTCAATAATTAATGCCGGATCTTTCGACAAGGCAAGTGCAAAGCAAAAATCAACTTTAAGATGAACGTTAAAATATTACTTAATGAATGCCTTTCTCAGCTCTTCTGTTTGTTCATCATTTATGGGATGCATTTCGCCTAGCGGTCCTGCCATAATTAATGACTTGGCACTGAATTCTGCCACTTCTAAATAATCAAATGTTTGCAGCAAATTATCACCTGCCACCAAAATACATTCATTCTTTATAAGTACAGCCGGCATTTCTTTAGAAACCCAATTTGATATCTCTCCTTTTCCTTTATACTGAAAACCAAAGTCAAGTTGATAAATGTCTTTTAAAAAGATCCAGCTCTCTGGAATTGTTCTTACATTAATATCTACACCTGTAACAGCAAATGCCATTAAGTAAGGTGATTGGGTAAGTATAATTGAATTAATATTTGGATTACTGCTATATATCTGTTGATGCAGGTAAGTTGTACGACTTGGTATTTTTCCGGGTTCTCTTTTCCCTTCTTTTATCTGTACTATATCTTCCAATTTCAAATCCCATCTGGATATACCAGTAGGAGTTATCAGAAAATCGTTTCCTTTCCAACGTGTAGAAACCGTTCCGTAGGAGCTTATCATTAATCCATGCACACAAGACCGCTCCACAATTTGTAAAATTTCAGTCCGTTTTGCCCTTTCTTCACTTGGATAAGAAACATCATCCATTTCTGGCAAAGCAACAGGTATTTGAGCATAGAAATCATCAATCGCTTTATCTGATAAATTATTTATTTTCCCAATCATGTTCCCGTAAATACCGGTTCTTGCACAAAACTCCAATGTTTCAAATCGCTGAAAGGCATCAGACAGGTCAATTCCTCCAACCACAGTTCCATGGTTTTCCATAATTACAGCGGAATAACCTTTTTGAAATTCATCCCCGATTTTCTCACCCAAAGCTTCACTCCCCGGCAATTCATATTCTGCATAACCAATCCTGCCACAAATGTTTCTCGACTGCGAAATCATATTTGTATCAGGTATTTTCCGAACAATACTATAAGATACCAGGGCTGGAGGATGGGCATGAATAATTGACTTAATATCAGACCTTGATTCGTAGATTGCTTTGTGAAAAGGAAATTCTGAAGAAGGTTTGTGATTTCCAATAATGGTTCCATCTGCTTTAACACAAATAATATCTTTTGGTGTTAATGCACCTTTATCAATACCTGAAGGTGTAATCCAGATATTTTTTTCATCGTCTATAATAGAAATATTTCCGCCGCTTGTTGTGGTCAGTCCTCTTGCATAAATCCGGGCAATAACGTTTGAAATTTGATCACTCGGATGCTGTAACAGCACATTCAGATTCTTTATCATTTTTATACTTTTTATTATGAACTTAAAAGAAAAACACCGGCAATTTTAATCAGCACTTAATCAAGGCTGCAAATTTTTCTGAATTTTTCAAATTGCAAATCCCATTCTTTTTTATTCACAGGTTTATAGTCAATTGTACTGGTAGATTTTTTTACTACCTGCCTGATAGATTGAAATGATGACAGTTCCTTCATTGCATAAGCCTGAACCAGAAGATTACCCATTGCTGTAGCTTCAACAGGTCCGGCGATAACTGGAAGCTGTGTGGCATTTGCTGTCATTTGACATAAAATGGAGTTCCTGGCACCACCCCCAATAGCATGAATAACTTTGATTTTAAATGGAGCATGTTTCCTTAACTTTTCTAATGTTATCCTATACTTCATTGCCAAACTTTCGAAAATACACCTGGCCCATTCAAACGGAGAAGCGGGTATAGACTGCTTTGTTTTATTAAGATAATTTGTCAGCAAAGTGATCATATCTCCCGGCTGTGCAAACGATGGCTCGTCTGTATCTATAAATCTTTCAAATGAAGGAACATTGAGAATTTCTCTATCAATCTGTTCGTAAGTAATTTTATTTCCCTGTTTTTCCCAGGCGGCAATACATTGCTCAATAATCCAGAAACCGGTAATATTTTTCAAGAAACGAATAGTACCATTTACTCCCCCTTCATTTGTATATGAATCCTGAAACGCTTCTTTGTTTTTAATAGGTGATTTTGTTTCGAAACCCATTAATGACCAGGTACCCAGGCTTAAAAAAGCCCACTCCGTTGCCTTTGCCGGAATTGCAGCTACTGCAGATGCCGTGTCATGAGAAGCAACCGCAACTATGGGAAATGGCTTTACATTTAAATGCCGGGCAATTTCCACAGTGAGCTTCCCCTTTATGGTACCGGGCTTTACAATTTTTGGAAACAAAGCAGATTGCAAACCAATTTTTTTCAACAACTCATAATCCCAGTTTCTTTTTACTGCATTTAATAAAGAGGAAGTGGATGCGATAGTATATTCAACAGATACTTTACCGGTTAAAAGATAAGATAAAGCATCCGGCATAAATAAAACAGTACCGGCATTCTTAATCGAAGCCAGTTTTGCCTGCTTCTGAGCAAATAATTGAAAAATACTATTAAACTTCATTACTTGAATACCTGCAACTTTATATAAATCTTCCAGGCTCATTACCTTTTCCGTAAACTGAGTTATTGCCTTATCTGTCAATTTATCTCTATAGGCATAAGGCAATCCGGAAATGAATCCATCTTTATCCAATAAAGCATAATCCACACCCCATGTATCTATACCGAGGGAAGAAATCAGATAACCTTTTTTAGTAGCAATTTTTATACTCTTTACAATTTCTTCATACAACGAAAAAATATTCCAGAACAAATGTCCTTTTTGAACGGTGAATTCATTTGGAAAGCGATTTATTTCTTCGGTTACCAAATTTTTTTTATCCAGGTATCCAATAATAGCCCGTCCACTTGTAGCTCCCAAATCTATGGCCAAATAAATGTTCTTCATCTGCAAAATATTTTAACAGGTGTAAAAAATTCAATGGAAAATACAGCCGACTACACAAATCTCTTACTGAAATCCCTATAAACATATTTTAAATCTTCAATTTCATCATGCGATAAACCGGTAGGCTCATAACCAGCTGCTTTGCATTGTAAATACATTATCGCTGCTTTATTTAAAACATCAATTACATCAAATGCCTGTTTTAAAGAATGACTTACAGCAAAAATTCCATGCTTTTGCCAAAATATAATATCCTTTGTGGCAAGCTTTTTAAAAGTTGCTTCTGCGATGATCTTATTTCCTGGTATCTGATATGGAATGAAACCCATCCCATCGATGGCAGCGACCACTGTTTCCGGGTGCATTTTCCAAAGTGTCTGATTTACTATTTCTTCATTTACCATATCAGGATGATGAGAAAAACTTACCAGTTCATTCGGATGTGTATGAAGAATAGTGGTGCAATGCGGTTTTGATTCCAGTAACAAACTATGGCAGGCTAAATGTGTTGGCAATTCAGAAGTTGGATTCACATTCTTAGTAAAAGAAGTATAATATATTTTATAGGCTGAACCTTCTTCATTCAAACCAACAATCAATGTATGTTCTTTTGGCTGTTTTGCAATTTGCCGCATTCTCCTTCCGGTTCCTGTAATAAGCACAAACTGATTTTTCAGCGCAGGAACAGGTTCCGGCAATACGATAGGTTCAGAAACTGCCAGGTCTTTAAAAGTGGATGCTGTAACTTCTGTAAGTCTGATGGATATATTTCCGGCATTCAACTCTGCCCATCCTCTTTCCCATAAATACCCGGCTATCTCTGAAAGCTCTTCGTATAGTGTCTCTAAAAGTTTCATATGTGTATTTTTCCTTTTTCCCGCATTATGCGGTTAAATATATTTTCTTGAAATTGTTAAAAAGTGTCAGCACACTACAACCAACATTTAATAAAACATTAATTGTATATACTAAAAGTTTTATTATTTATACAATGGCCCATAGTTTTTGCAGGCCCTGAAATCTGCTCCTTCTGCTTCTTGTCCGAAAGCTGACCATGCACTGGGTCGAAATATTTTTTCTTCCTCAACATTATGCATACATACAGGTATACGCAACATAGAAGCAAGTGTAATTAAATCGGCACCAATATGACCGTAACTGATAGCTCCATGATTTGCTCCCCAGTTTGCCATTACAGAATATATATCTTTAAATGCACCTTTACCTGTAACCTTTGGTACAAACCAGGTTGTTGGCCAGGTTTCGTTTGTGCGTTTATTAATTTTTTCATGAACATCCGCCGGAATATCAACACTGTAACCTTCTGCCAATTGTAATACAGGCCCCTGACCTTTTACGAGATTAATTCTTGACATAGTCATTGGCATACCACCTTTTGAAAGATATTCAGAAGAAAAACCGCCACCCCTGAAATACTCTGTAATAGCAGGATACCAGGTAGTAGCCTCTAAACAAGCATTTGCGTCTTTATTGGTAATATCGTAATAGGGCTTCATCGCCGGTTTTCCATCAATGCTTTGTTGGCCCGTTCCATCCATAGTGGCAGAACCAGAATTAATTAAATGTAATAAACCATTAGCAGCAGGTCCATCCAGTTTTCTACCAGCCACTTTTTCTAAAGATGATGGACTCCAGTAAGTTCTTACATCAGCAAATATTTGAGCTGTATTAGTAAGCAAATGACCAAACAGCATTGTCATTCCGTTTAAAGCATCATTCTCTGTAGCAACCATAAATGCCTGCCTGATACCATTCCAATCAAAAGACGAATTAAGTATGGCCTCCAGGAAATCACCATTCGGCATATGGTCTGTCCATTGGCGTTGGCCCTGGAAACCACTCACAATAGCATTATGTCCTAATGCCTCTTCACCAAATCCCAATTCTTTTAAACGTGGGTTGCCAATCATTAAGTCTCTTGTAATAATGGTCATCTTAACAACTGTCTCCCAGTTTTTATCTTTCGTTTCCCTGTCAAACTGATCAGCCGTTTTGTTTGTATCTGTACC
>JBARSW010000109.1:0-6600 GCA_049644925.1 Chitinophagaceae bacterium
TCCTGGTGCTTATTGACGAACCTGCACAAACAACCAATCCCGAAGAAGGCGTTGCTATCGTTTCAGCCATTGCTGAAATACTAAGCGAAAATAAAACCCGAAGTCTCATTACAACACATTACAACAATATAATTTGTAGTTGCCGCAGGCTGAATGTAAAAGGATTAAATGTACCCGAAGGCGAGGTAAAGATTACTACTGAAAGTATTAATGAATACATGGATTATAGTCTTGAGGAAAATACTAATGGAAAAGTGCCTATGAATGCTATTCAGATTGCCGGTATGCTGAATGTGGATGAAGAATTATTGAACAGGGCAAAAAAAATATTTGATAATAAATAAAAATGAAAAGTAAATTAGGATTAGATTTTTTAAAAGTAACCGAAGCCAAGAAAATTGCTCATAGCATTGCGGCCAATGTTCAGTCTTTTGTAAAAGACTACAGCACAGTAGCTGTGGAGCGAACACTATGCAGGCTGATTGGTATTGATGGTGTAGATGCCAATGAAATTCCTTATCCGAATATTGTGGTGGATCAGTTAAAAGAAAAAGGAGTTGCTGAACAAGGAGTATTATTTTATCTCGGTCATACAATGGCGGCAACAGGTTTATCACCTCAAACAATTGCTGAAAAAATTACTGATGGTAGTCTTGATTTAAGCAAAACACAAATTCAATCTCAGGAAGAATATAACGCAGCGCTGCAACCGTATATTAATGAAGCTATACAACGTATAAAAGCAAACCGGAAAAAAAGGGAAGACTTTATTACAAACATTGGTGAAGAAAGCAAACCTTATATATATGTAATAGTTGCCACTGGAAATATTTATGAAGATGTAGTGCAGGCAAAAGCAGCAGCCATGCAGGGTGCAGATATTATTGCAGTCATTCGTTCCACCGGGCAAAGCCTTCTCGACTATGTGCCATTCGGTGCCACCACCGAAGGTTTTGGCGGCACCTTTGCCACCCAGGAAAATTTCCGCATTATGCGTAAGGCACTGGATGAGGCAGGAGAAAAAGCAGGTCGCTACATACGGTTGTGTAATTACTGTTCGGGATTATGTATGCCCGAAATAGCAGCCATGGGTGCACTGGAAGGATTGGATGTAATGCTGAATGATGCCCTTTATGGAATTCTCTTCAGAGATATTAATATGCAGCGCACCATGGTCGATCAGTATTTTTCAAGAATCATCAATGGTTATGCAGGAGTAATTATAAATACAGGCGAAGACAACTATCTTACCACCGCCGATGCATTTGAAGAAGCACATACGGTACTTGCCAGTGATTTAATAAACGAACAACTGGCACTTATTGCCGGCATACCCGAAGAACAAATGGGACTTGGCCATGCATTTGAAATGGACCCCCAACTGGAAAATGGTTTCTTATTTGAACTGGCACAGGCGCAAATGACAAGAGAAATATTCCCCAATGCCCCATTAAAGTATATGCCTCCAACCAAGTTCATGACAGGAAACATCTTCCGCGGACATTTACAAGATGCTCTCTTTAACCAGGTAGCCATCTGGACAGGTCAGGGAATACAATTACTGGGTATGATGACAGAAGCCATACATACTCCATTTATGAGTGACCGTTTTCTGGCTATTGAAAACGCAAAATATATTTTCAATAACATGAAAAGTATTGGTGATGAAATGGAATTTAAAGAAAACGGCATAATACGTAACCGGGCAAAGCAGGTACTTGAAGAAACAGCAACGCTGTTGAAGAAGATACAAGAAGAAGGATTATTCAATGCATTGGAGAAGGGCATTTTCGGAAATGTTAAACGTTCAAAAACCGGTGGTAAGGGATTAGATGGAGTTTTTAAAAAAGGAAAAGGATACTATAACCCGTTTATAGAACTGTTTAATACACATCAATTATAAAAAAAACGGGCAGTAATGAAAAAACTCAGTGTAACTCCTGTAATTTCTCTGTGCCCTCTGTGTTAAAAAAAAATGAAACAATAAGAGAATCCCCAAAAGAAAGAAAATTAATATGAGCAGCGGACTATACAGCATGAAGCACAAAGCCGGTGAGCAGCAGCTTGACCTGAAAAAGCTAAAGCCATACGGCGACACCCTGAATGATGGAAAAATTCAATTGAGTTTTACTTTGCCCGTTTCTTGCAATGACGAAGCAATAGAAGCAGCAAAACAACTGATGCGCAAAATGGGTTTTGAAAATCCGCAGGTAGTTTTTTACAAGGAGCTCACCGAAGGTTTCACCTTCTTTAATTGTTATGGAAATTGTATGCATTCAGTTGATTATTCTTCCATTCAGGTATCCAAAGTGGATTCCGGTGTTATGAGTATGGAAGAAACCGATGCATTTATTCATGAACACATTGGCAGACCGTTGGTGGTGATTGGGGCCAGTACCGGCACAGATGCACACACGGTGGGCATTGATGCGATCATGAACATGAAAGGCTTCGCCGGACATTACGGGTTGGAACGATATGAAATGATTGAAGCTTACAACCTCGGCAGCCAGGTAAGTAATGAAGATTTCATTGCAAAAGCACTGGAATTAAAAGCCGATGCGTTACTGGTATCGCAAACCGTAACTCAAAAAGATGTACATATTAAAAATATGGTAGAGCTGGTAGAACTGCTGGAAGCAGAAGGTATCCGCCATAAATTAATTCTTGTATGCGGTGGCCCACGCATTACTCATGAGCTGGCCAAAGAACTCGGTTACGATGCCGGCTTTGGGATGAACTCATTTGCTGACAATGTGGCCTCTTACCTTGCAAAGGAAATGGACAGAAGGGTGAATGGATAAGAGATACAAAGGATAAAAATATCTTTCGTCTCAGTTGTAGTATTTATTCATCCTGTATTCTATAAAATGAACAGCTTCGGCTGTTAAACCATTAATTACACCTTCTTTATTTTTAAATAGATCAATATAATTTTCTTTTAATGCAGGAAAATATTTTTTCATGCTGATATTATCGTAGCCAATAACGATCACATTGTTTGTTATATCGTGTAGCATCGCCCATCCCTTTTCCTTTTCGTACATAAAAATTTCCGGGCTGATGAAATAACCTACCCCCTTATAAAACTCATCATAACAAGGCACATTGGTAAAAGAAATAATTTCGCAAAAAGATTTAAAATCAATCGAAGCTTTTACTTCCACTGGTATTATATGATAAAATTCCGGACATGAAATTATAATGGATTTTATATTTTCCAGTTTCAGTAAATCTATCAACCCGTTAAAATCTTCATGGTTTCTGAAACAGTCGTTATAGTGCACGAATCCAAAATTTAAAAACTGTTTATTAAAAATATTTTCTGGAAAAACGGCTTTATCTTTTGAAAAACTATCTGTACAAAATATTTCATTTGTGATATTTTCAATTTCCCATTTTTCGAAGGTGGTTATATATTTATATGAACACATAATTCTATTTTGTGAATCTGATTCTAATTGATTAATCTAACAATGTCAAATTTTCTGATAGCAATAAATATTATCCCAGCAACCAATATAAAAGTACATACCAATTATAAAGAAAAAGAATAGCTTTACAGGGTGGTTATGTACAGGCAAACAGCCAAATACCTGCAGGAAGAAATTAATAAATTTCAAAGTGCTGCAAATCAGGGCAAAGACAAAAGAGGTGGATATTCATTGATATTTTAAAACAGGCAGTTCCACCGCTATGCGAAGTTTCCAATTTTTCTGTTGTTTTTCTGGCCTGCCTGTCGGCAGACAGTTTGATTTGCTCCCAAGAGCCGAAGTTTTACAACCCTAAAGGGAAGCCAACATGGCAGCCACAAAAATAAATCCAAAAAAATTAGTTTTATTTTACTAAAACAATTAGTTTTGATTGTTAATTACTTTTTTAGTCTGGATAACGGTAAAACTTAACTTTGAATCATGGCAAAAGCAGAAAAAACAACGGAAATATCAAATAACAATAGTGAAAAACTGAAAGCCCTCAAGCTTACAATGGATAAGATTGAGAAAGATTACGGCAAAGGCAGTGTGATGATGATGGGTGATAAAGCAGAACAAATGCAGGAAGTAGTTTCTACCGGTTCTATAGGCCTGGATGTTGCTCTCGGCATTGGCGGATTACCAAGAGGAAGGGTTGTTGAAATTTACGGACCTGAATCTTCCGGTAAAACAACACTGGCCATCCATGTAATTGCCGAAGCACAAAAAAAGGGTGGTATGTGCGCCTTCATTGATGCGGAACATGCTTTTGACAGTGCATATGCAAAAAAACTCGGCGTTGATGTAGACAATCTTTTAATCTCTCAGCCTGACTATGGAGAACAGGCCCTTGAAATAGCTGACCGCCTGATACTTTCAGGAGCATTGGATGTGGTGGTAATTGACTCTGTGGCGGCACTGGTTCCCAAGAGTGAACTGGAAGGCGAAATGGGCGACAGTAAAATGGGTTTGCATGCCAGATTAATGAGCCAGGCATTGCGTAAGCTCACTGCTACTATTTCAAAAACAAATACGATTTGCATTTTTATAAACCAGTTGCGGGAAAAAATAGGTGTAATGTTCGGCAATCCGGAAGTAACTACCGGTGGTAATGCACTAAAGTTCTACGCTTCCGTTCGGTTGGATATTCGTCGCCAGACACAAATAAAAGATGGAGATGAAGCAATCGGAAACCATGTAAAAGTGAAAGTGGTGAAGAATAAAGTGGCACCTCCTTTCAGGGCGGCAGAATTTGATATCATTTTTGGAGAAGGTATTTCCAAAACAGGTGAGATCATTGATATGGGCACCGAGTTGGGCATTATTCAAAAAAGTGGAAGTTGGTACAGCTACAACAGCGATAAACTTGGGCAGGGCCGTGATGCTGTAAAACAACTGATGATTGATAATCCTGAAATGGCCAACGAAATTGAAGGAAAGATCAGGGAAAAAATTAAAGAAATGCAGACTTCCTAATAGTTTAGTATTCAATCTTTTAAAGATGGGCCTGCCTGCCGGCAAAGGCAGGTTAGTAATTATTCCCTCCTGCTTTTGCAGGAGGGTTTTTCTTTTTTTTACAAAAATAGCACACAATTTTTTTACATTCAATGTTTAAACATTGTTATCTTTGTGTCCTGCTGCCCAAGCAAGCAGTTTAATATTTCAATTGTAATAATTAAATGAATTATTCAAACAAAATAAAAGGTACTACTGGCTGGCTTCAACTTCTTTTTGGAGTCGGGCTGATCATTAGCTTTTTTCTTCCCTGGGTTTCCTGGGATGGGACTTTGATTAATGGTTCAGCGTTGCCAACAGGGAATTTTTTTAAAACCTCGGCATCAGCTTTCGGATTAGCCAATCCTTTTCCGCAGTTCAGTTTCACCTTTTTGTTTTTCTGGCTTATTCCTATACTGGCCGTAGTTACCGCAGGGCTTGTGTTAATGAACAAAAAAACAATCCCTTTTGCCTATATAGCAGGTGGTCTATCGCTAACTATGGTTACCATTTATATTCTTTTCACTAATACATTAATTGATCTGGGTATTGGTAAAAACGTATGGAGAATGTTAAAACTACCGGCATACTTTCATGCATTATCTGCAATTGGCCTGATAACCACTGCAATACCTGCGAAAAATACTTTACCAAAAATTATCTGGATTATAATAGGTCCGGTTATTGCCTATTCCGGTTATAAAATGGGAGAAAAAATAGTGCTGGAAGAAACTTTTAAAACAACAGACCAGGTAAAAGCTGATTATACTTTAAGTGCTGCTGACCTTATCAGGGAATTTACCCTGAATGATACTGCTGCCAATAAAAAATATATGGAGAAGACCATCTTAGTAACAGGTAATTCTTCCGCAGTAGAACTGATGAGTGATTCTTCAAGTACTTTAAAATTTGCCGACAGCACCGGATCCTATGCAATTTTTTCGTTAGAAAAAGACCAATCTGACAAAGTAAAAAACATTAAACAAGGTACCACTGTTTCATTAAAAGGAGTATGCAGCGGTAGTATTTATAGTGAGATTTTAGGCACCACTGCCATTACATTTAAAAGGTCAATATTAATTATTAAATAAAAAAACATCTACAACATGAAAAAAACTTTTCTCTCATTATCACTTATCTTAATTACCGGTAGCCTGTTTGCACAAACGCTGACTACCTCTTCAGCAACTGTTTCTTTTGATGCTACTACAGCAAAAGATGCATTGCCAAAAGCAGAAAACAAGACTGTTATAGCATCCCTGAATAAAACAACAGGTGCCGTTTTATTTGAAGCTGCGGTAAATAATTTCGCTTTTTCAAATCCAAAAATCCAGGAACATTTTAATGGTGCCAACTGGATGAACGCTGCCTCATTTCCAAAATTCACTTTCAGCGGAAAGATTGACAATGGGTCAAAAGTTAAGTTCAATAAGAATGGGGAATACAAGGTTACCGTAACCGGAAACCTGACAGTAAAAGGAGTATCCAAATCAGTAACAGCACCCGGCACAATAACAGTTTCCGGCGGAAAGGTTTCTGCCATTGCTTCTTTTTCTATTGCACTGGCCGATTTTGGAATATCGGGACAACCTATAGATGCAGGTAAAGTAGCAAAAGAACCCAAGATTTCGGT
>JBARSW010000110.1:0-2090 GCA_049644925.1 Chitinophagaceae bacterium
AATTTTATTAGACTTAAATAATTTCTGAGTTTACTCATTGGGATATTCAATAATCATTAAGCAATGTTCAATTTACAAGTTTTATAACTCCCCTTTAGGAGACAGAGGCATCCTCGTTCTAACCAATTCCCACAACACCACCCCCACTGCTGTTGCAATATTCAACGAATGTTTCATTCCCAATTGAGGAATTTCCAAACAACCGTCGCATAATTCTATGGTGCTTTGCTCCACTCCAGTTACTTCATTACCAAAAACAACAGCAATTTTCTCCGCTGGTTCAAACCCAATTGCATTTAGTTTATAGCTACTCACAGCCTGTTCTGCTGCAAATACATTAAAGCCTTTGTTCCTTAATTCATCAATAGCTTCAGCTGCTGTTTTAAAATGTTTCCAATCCACTGTTTCTTCAGCACCAAGAGCAGTTTTTTTTATTTCTTTATGCGGGGGTTTGGCAGAATAACCGATGATATAAATTGCTTCCACCAGGAAAGCATCGGAAGTGCGGAATACACTTCCCACATTATAAGCACTGCGGATATTCTCCAGTACAATTATAACCGGAATCTTTTCCGCTTGCTTGAACTCTTCAATAGATTTCCGACCCAATTCTTTCATGCTCAGTTTTCGCATCGGGCAAAGGTAAGCTAAGCGTATAAAGAAGGAAAAGAGAAAAGGTGGATAGATAACTCTTTTCCACCTTTTCTCTTTTTACTCATGGCTTAGACTCTATTTCAAATTCACAATTTTCTTATCCTTTGGATATTTTACACTGTAACTAAATCTTACTTTTTTACTTTCACCTGGTTTCAAATCTAGCTTCCAGGTAAGTACACCGGTTTCTTCATTTACCATAGCACCGCCATCTTCTTCCAATTTTATTTCCACTTCTTTAATGGTACTCAGGGGGAATTGATCTTTGAGCATCAGGTTTACATCAGTAACCTTATTATTCTTAACCAGTATTTCGTATGTAAATACCTGTTTAGTATTACCGCCGCTTGTTTTCAGGCTGCTGGATTCTTTAACCAGCGAACGTTTTACAGCTATCCGCTTATCCCTGCCCAGAGACAGGTTAAGTGTATCAGAAGTGGTGTTCGGGTCAATTAACGATTTACCGATATAGGTATCATCCATTATGATGTTGGCATCGCCCGGGAGCAGGTCAAGATTTTGCCAGTCGGCCACTTCAGCAAGCAGGTAAGTATCCTTATCCATTTTAGGTACAGCATAGTTTTTCAATATGCAACTAATTTCTTCATCTTTAATCGTAACACTGTGCAGTTCACCATTGCTGATAATATCATAAGGCAATGCAATTTCAAAATTGGTATTCAGTTGTCCCTGGCTAAGCGTTGTGTATTGCTGAAGAGTACTTGGATCAATGGTTTGTGTTGCAACTCCTTTTACTTTCATTTGACCGTAGCCCGTTACAACTACTTCTTCTTTCAGGCTTTCGTCGTTACTATATGATTGTATCATATTACGCATGGCATTTCCCTGTGCGGCCCTTCTTTGCAGGTCTGTATACAATCCGGGCACATATAATTGCAAGTACCATGGAGTGATTACCGGTGTAGCTATGCCAAAATTTGGTGTGCCTGTGCTTAATGTAAGTTTTGTTTTCTTCCAGTCAATACCAGTTGTTTGTGTAAGCGAGGCTTTATACACCAGTTTTACTTTATTGGTTTTTGAATTAACCCGTACATCATAAACTGCTGTCCAGCCAGCGTTATTGGTATAATAAGACATGTCAACCGGAATTTCTCCTGCCCTTTTACAAATAACCTGTAAAAACACCTGCCCGTAGGGCTTCTGCTTTGCGGGAGTGGGCGGAGCAAGGCTGGCAATACGCTTACGCAGGTCATCTATTTTTTTGTTTTGAGCAGCAATATTCTGGTTGTGATTATAAATATTACTTTTTGATTTGTCGATTTTATTATTGTAATACTCAAGCAGTTTTAGTACTTCGTCACTTGTAATAGTCTTATTTCCGCTGTTATTTATTGTCGATTCAATCAGCAAGCCGGTTTTATTCAGGATTTCCTGATCTATTGATATAAGATTATTTATTCTTCCAATTTCTTTTT
>JBARSW010000111.1:0-2990 GCA_049644925.1 Chitinophagaceae bacterium
TTAATTTCTTACGTAATTTAGACACCATTACATCAACATTTCTGGAGATCACCACTATACCTTCCTCTTCCCAAATTTCTTTCATCAGTTTTTCTCTTTCCACGATTTGATTTATATTTTGGGCAAATATTTTTAGTGCTTTTGTTTCTTTTTCCGAAAGCGTAATAGTTTTTTGCCCAATTTTAAGAACATTATTATCTGTATAAAATTGAAAGCCTCCTAATTGTATATAATCATGATTATCGGAGATTGATGCTGCCTCTTCTTTTTTCCGAAACTTATCTTTAACATAAAAACCAACAAAACTCAAAGGAATAATCAACAGCAACAATAAAAAGTAATTAAACTTATTTGTCTTCAAAAGATCAATTTCAATAACATAACAACCAACCTCCAGTGTACGACCCCTACAGGGTGTTAAATCGCCTGTTTTGCCATTTATTTCGAATGCAAAGACAGTTTCCTTTTGTTCACAATTCCTCAAACTCACTATATAATCTTTTGCCAAAGGGTTCTTTTGAAATTCCCGTTCAACTATATTGATCAGTGTATCTGAAATAAAACTAAAGTTGTTTTGAAAGGAAATCTGGTATGTAGTTGAATTTAATTTCTTAACCGGCAGCACCCGGGATTCAGCATCTTTAGCTGAAAGCAAAAGCTGGTGTCCTATATCCCGTAATACCACTTCCAGATGATTCTCAGGAATTTCATTTTTTTTATTGATAAATGCAACAGCAGAAATCAAAATAACAAGTAGAATCATTGAAGATCCGAACAGAATAAATCGCTTCATGTGTGCAAAATAATCTATTAAACTTCAGTTGCCGTTGGTTTTACAAACGTTTTACATATCTTTTACACCTTTTTACTACTAAAAAGCTTCCCGAAGGTTGACGCCCAATATCTTTACTTTATTGTTTCACCAAATCAAGTATAGTAATGAATAGCTATAAGCTTTCTTTTTTTCTCCTTTTTCCATTCCTATCCTGTAACCAGGCGTCAGAATTTCCACAGGCATCTCAGTTACCGGATAGTCTGAAAATTCAAAAAAGAGATAAGACTGGAACTGCAAACATCGTTTTTAAATCTACAGATGGCGGACAAACCTGGCAGGACATCAGCAACGGGCTGCCAGAAAATTTGCGGAAAGATAGTATCCGGGGAAATAGCTTCTTTGCAAATGATAAAGGGCTGTTTATAAGGGTTGGAAACGAACTCTATAACAGTACACCAAATGCCACAGCTCCTTTTTGGACCAAAGAGATTTTACCTGACGAACATATCAGCATTGCCCCCGGTAAGTCCGGGATAATTGCCAACAATTACTGGAGTATTAATCTGAAAAAAACAGACGGAACGAGTATATGGTCGCCGATATTCGAAAATTTTCAGGAGCCACGAATACGCACCGTTTTTGAAACTGCCGGAGGTGCAATTTTCATCGGCATCGACAGAGGCATTTTTAAAACTACTGACAATGGAAAAACCTGGAAAAATGTATATGCCGGTGGCCTGGTGGGGCATTTGGCAGAGCGGAATGGCGTACTGGTGTCCACCAGTATGAGAAGGATAATAAGATCGACCGATAATGGCGAAAACTGGGCGCCGGCGATCAGTGAAGACGGTGTGGCTTTCGATATAAAACCGATGAACGGTGGATTCGTTGCCATCACTTCTACTTCAGAGTCGGGTACCAGGAGGCTAAGTACATCCTACGACGGCGGTAAGACCTGGCAATCCATTCATTCCGGCCTTCAGGACAAAGTTGTTATTGATTCAATATGGCGGACCTGGAATGATCGCCCTCGTTTGCAATCCTTCCAGACTTCAATTACCCAGATAGGCGAAAACTTCTTTTGTACTCATCCTGACGGCATTTTCAGATCATCAGACAAGGGAAAAACATGGAAATTATTACTTCCTTCTATAGAAGATAAGGTCTTCAATTTATTTGTTTCAGGCAATGTGATTTATGCTATACCCAGCATGGGTGGATGTTGAAAAATTCCAAACGCAACAAAAACTTTTAGGTTTTTTGAAATTCTTAAAGATGAAAACGATAAAAAATATTCCCGTCAATATCTTGTTCTGTGTATTGGTTCGTGAAGACATGATCCAGGGCGAAGGAATTTGTCAGGTGTTTTATCGGCAAAGCCCCGGGCAGACAGGAGTATTTTTGTTGCACCAACTTTAAAAGGATACGAAAAATAAAAGAAATGCCAATCTGATTTGATTTATCAGGAGATAGATATCTATTAATTAAAACTGCAAAAAATATGAAAAAAGTTATTTATGCGCTGATCTTACTGCTGGTTGTGGTAAGCGGACTAGTATTTGCTTATCGTGAATTTAAAAATGAAACTTCAAAAAAATCAACCCCAAAGCCACTCTCTGCTGCAGAAAGGACTGCTGCATTAAAAGAATGGGAGGCTACTCCTGAAGGTATAAAGTTCAAAGAATGGGAAGCGTCTCCCGCAGGTCAAAAAGTGTATGCCGCTGAAGCTAAAATAAGGAAGCACCTTACAGATTCTACCAATATGGAGGCTGTTGTAACCTCTCTTTCTCTTCCGCCAGGCTCAAGATTAGGTTTCGGAGTGATGGTCATGATTAATGGTGACGATTATATTCTAAACTTTGATCCGGAAAAGTCTCAACTTGAGCAATTGCATAGCCTGAAAGTCAACGACAAAATAATTATAAGAAGCCGTAACGTATCGCATGCGCCCAAGTATGCATATCCAATAGTATCGGGCGACTATGTAGAACGAGATAGTAAAATAATTTATAAACGTATGCCTCGCAAAGGCGGTTGCTGAGTAAATAAATTATGAAATACATGTACTTAAATGCTTTGTTCCTGATGGTTGTTTTTCACACCTCCTGTGGACAAAACCAAACAAACCCACCACAAGATAATATCAAGTCCAGTAGGCAAATTACTCCGAGTCTCAGCTTAAAGAGGCGGATACCTCCAAGGTGCCTATGAGTAT
>JBARSW010000112.1:0-1511 GCA_049644925.1 Chitinophagaceae bacterium
AAATTGAAAAAAAATTCCTGGTAAGTACTGATGATTTTAAAAAGCAGGCTTCAAAAGAAACCCGCATGACACAGGGATACCTTTCTTCTGTACCTGAAAGGACTGTAAGGGTCAGGATAAAAGGCAAGGCGGGGTTTATTACTATTAAAGGTATAGGTAATGATTCAGGCGCTTCCCGCTACGAATGGGAAAAAGAAATACCTGTAAGTGAAGTGGAAGAACTTCTTAAAATATGTGAACCGGGTGTGATTGACAAAACCCGTTATGAAGTAAAAGCTGGAAAACACACTTTTGAAATAGACGAGTTTTATGGTGAAAACCAGGGCTTGATTGTTGCTGAAGTAGAACTGGAAAATGAAAATGACAGTTTTGAGAAACCAGACTGGCTGGGTACAGAAGTAACCGGAGATGTAAAATATTATAACTCCATGTTGATGAAAAATCCATATACAAAATGGTAAAATTGGTTTGAGTTATTAAATGGGTGGCCAACTAATTTAACCATAGTTGGTTGGCCACTTTTATTATAATATGATGCAATACAAAAGCATAATTCCTTTACTGATTTCTTTCCCTTTTATTTTTTTTTCCTGTACTAAAGGTGGGAATAATGAACCACCACAGGAAAAGGAATATGAAGAATTTAATACAGAAGTTTCAGGATTTTCTGGATTATGCTATGGCCCCAACAATACTTCATTCTATGCGGTAAGTGATAAATACGGCATTTATGAATTGAGATTTGATGGTTCAACGAAAAGAAAACTTCCTTTTACCGGAATAAATGATTTTGAAGCAATTACCATAAACAGAACAACCGGAAGAATTTATTTAGCTGATGAAGCATTAATGAATATTTATTTTCTTTCCTCCGATGAACAATCTATTAATCTTGTAACGAATATAAATGTTCCGGGAGGGGTAAGCAACAAAGGCATTGAGGGACTGACTTATGGAAGAGACACTTTATATACAATAAACCAGGAGTCGCCGACTATTCTCATTAAATATTCACTGGCAAGTCAGACTGAAGTTAGTCGTACTCAGGTAAGTTTTGCACTATATCTTTCAGATATTTTTTTTGATGCAAGTGATAATACATTATGGATTTGCGACAGCCAGCAGAAAAAAATATTTCATTGTAATCTTGGTGGAGAAGTGATTGCCTCGCAGGCAATTGACTATGTTCCAAAAGCTGAAGCATTAGTTATTGACAGAATAGCCAATGTAGCCTGGGTAGGATGTGATCAAACAGCAAAGTTGTTCCGTATAAAACTCAGTATTTAATTTCAGGCAGCATTTTGCTTTTTAAGACTTGGTATAAATTTCTTTTATTTGATAATCTTTAGTAATGGATAATAATGAATTAGATAAGAATGAAGTTGTTTTTGATCCGCTCGATATGAATAATTACCGGGTCGAAAAATTAAAAAAAGCAAAAAAAGCAGGGTTTGAAAGATGGATGGAAATTTGGGGAGGCCCTTTAGCAATACTTGCTTTCATTTTGATTT
>JBARSW010000113.1:0-2134 GCA_049644925.1 Chitinophagaceae bacterium
TTCGGCTATTAAAAAAACAATACAGGTTCCTGCAGGTGAAGATGAGTTTACACTGGTGATGTTTGCCGAAAGCCTTGGAACATTACCCCCAAACACCGGCCTGTTGGTTATTCGTGATGGCGATGAAATATATAATCTGCGGTTTAGTTCTGATTTTCAAAAAAGTTCAGGGATAGTATTAAGAAAAATCAGGTAAACAATACTTGTTTTTGGGTTGCTACTATTTATTTTTATTCAATGAAATATTTCGCTGCTATCGTTTGCTTTTTGTTATGTAGTACTACTGCCTTTGAACAAATTATTGAAACCGATACGATGTATTCGGCTAATGTTAAAGACAAATTCATCATTACCGTTCGCAAGCCAGAGGGATATTCGCCAGCCCAAAAATACCATCATGTATATATGACTGATGGTAAAATTGGAATTGGTGACTTTGTATTCGGTAAAAGCAAATCATGGGCATCCGCCATTCCCTCAAATTGTATTATCATCGCAATAGGACATATTGGTGATTATAATTCAAAACGTCCAAGAGATTTTATTCCTTCTGACATTAGCAAGAACTTGGAAGAAAATTTCGGTAAAGCAGATAAGTTTTACCTGTTTATGAAGAATGAACTCATTCCAAAAATAGAAAAGAAATTGAGCAAAAAAAAATCCCGAGCTTTCTTCGGTCATTCGTTTGGGGGTTTGTTTTGTTTATATACATTGTTCAAACCCGATAAACTGTTTGATTATCATTTTGCCATCAGTCCATCAATATGGGCAAATTATTATGAACTGGATAAAATTGAAGAACAGTATTTCAAAAACAACAAACAGCTAAAAGCAAACGTAACGCTTTATGCCGGTGGTCTTGAATTTTTAAATAAAGTGCTTTATTCCACCCGCAGTTTTCACTCAACTGTTAGCGGAAGAAAATATTCAGGTCTTACTATTAAAAAAGATGAAATCAGCAATGCCAATCATTTCAGTATCCGTAAACCTGCGGTTGATAGAATTTTTGAAATATTGAAAGGGAAGTAATTATTCTTGGAAACATCCCTTGGTTTAATTGTTAACCACCTAGTTTGTTATCATCTTCATCGAAAATTTCAGGATAATAAATTCAGCCGGCCTCACCGCTGCCATTCCCACTTCAACAATCATTCTTCCTTCCAGAATATCTTGTGCAGTCATTGTTTGTCCCAAACCAATTTTTACGAAAAATGCCTGGTCAGGTTTTGTTCCCATCAATGCCCCGTCTCTCCATTTCAGTGTAAGATAGTTTTCAATCATTGACCTGATTCTTGTCCAGGTGTTTGCATCGTTTGGTTCAAACACAAAAGGTTGGGTTGCTTTCTTAACCGACTCTTCCACCATATTAAAAAAACGGCGCACCGAAATATATCTCCATTCATTATCGTTTCCCGCCAGTGTTCTTGCTCCCCAAATCAATACACCTTTTCCTGTAAAAGGCCGTATAGCATTTACAGATTTTCCGGCATTTGCATCTACGTTCAAAGATTCCTGTTCTGTATTATCAATAGTATATGCAACTCCGATTATTGAGTTTACGCTAACATTTGCCGGGGCCTTCCATACACCACGGCTTCTGTCAACTGAACAATAAACACCTGCAACTGCTGCTGATGGTGGTAACACTAATGTTGCCTGCCTGAGTTTATCTGCTATCGTTTTCATAGCCGGAAACAAGGTGAGCAATTCATTTTCTCTTTGCTTTTCAGTTCCGTCATTTGAAGCAATAGCAACTTCCAAGGCTGTCAGTTTTTGCAGCACTATTGGGTCCGTAGTCAATTGACTGAGATTAATTTTTACATCAATCTTCCAGAGAACATCTTTCCATTGGCGATAAGAGAATGTCTGAATAATGGTTATTTTTAAATGAGGCGTATAGGCCGCACCATATTTCAGATTGCTGTTTCCAATATTATTCCGGAACTCAGTAACAACCGTATTGTGTTGATTTTTGTTTTCAGCAATTTTTACATCGAGAATACAAAAGCGGTCCATCAAATCGCCAGCTTGTTTCAACGCTTTTTGCTGTACGGCATATAAGTCTTTACCCGGTAGGTTTACTGCGTCCGGAAAAACCAACAGCGTAATTTCATCCTGTTTGCTTGCAATATCC
>JBARSW010000114.1:0-2513 GCA_049644925.1 Chitinophagaceae bacterium
AATCTATATCCTATACTATCTTGTATGGGAGGTAAAATTGCTGGTATCACTTTTAGTTCATTGGCATCAACCCTGTATAGCTGAATATCTTCAAAATAAAAACCCGGAAAAAAATAAAATGAAACGGTGGAATCTGAAGTGTTACAGATATTGAAACGAATAACTACTTTTTTGGTAACATATTTGCCGGGAACAATGGCGTTCTTAAGTATTTCAGGAGAAAAAAGGAGGCGGGAGTATTCTTTTTCAATTGCAGCATTACTTTCAATATAAGTACCGGCAGTACTTTTGCTGATTGGTTTTACAATTCCAATTTTACTTATATCAACATATTGATTTAGGAGACTGTCTTGAGAATTGGCTGTAATTCCCTTAAAAAGCAAGGAAATAAGCAGAAAGGTTGAGATTATAAAATTGTTTCTATTAATCAAAAGAAATTGCTATTTCATCAAATGTAATACAACCCTTTTACTTATAAAAGCACTTCAACTACTACTTTGTGGTAAAAAATGAATGTTTTACTGGGAAGTTAGCTTTATTAAAAGAACTGTTGATATTGGAAAGAATTACAAAATGGGAAGTCAATTACTACTAATGGTTTTTTATCTTTGCGAATATGGCCAATAAGCTGAAAAAGAAAGCAAAAATCAATCCTGAGAATAGAACGGTTAAATCAGTAATAAAACCCTTTCGGGCAGAAAAGGAAGAAAAGATTGATTTGAAGGCATTGGCTCACGATGAGCGGACCTGGAAAATAGTAGGTTCCGTCTTTTTATTGATATCCGTCTTTCTTTTTATTTCTTTTATTTCTTATCTCTTTACCTGGAAAGAAGATCAGGCAATCGCCTTACAGGGCTTTAGTGCACTTCTGGAAAATGATTTTCCTGCTGCCAACCTTCTTGGAAGATTGGGAGCTGTAATTTCTCATTTTTTCATTTTTAAGGCATTTGGCCTTGCCTCTTTTTTGATTTGTACATTCTTCTTTGTAGTTGGTGTAAATCTGTTATTCCGCCGCCGGGTTTTTTCCATTTGGAAAAATCTGAAATATGTAACAGTGGGGTTACTCGTTTTGTCTGTTTTATTATCTTTTTTGTTTACCCAGGTCTTACAAAATGGTTTTCCTTTTGGTGGCGGTGTGGGAGATATGATCACACGGCAATTAAATAGTGCCCTGGGTTCTGTTGGTACTGCAGCAGTGCTATTATTAGTGGTAGCCGGATATTTTATCTGGCAGTTTAATCCGGCATTTACTCTTCCGCAGGCGAAACAACCCATTATACCAGAAAAAAAGATAGAAGATGAAAGTTTATCTGCATTAAAAAATGAACAGGAAGACCAGTTGGTTGACTCAGGTTCAAAAATCAATACACTTAAATCTGATGGGGGTATTAAAATAAATTATCCGGACGAGAAACCCCTTTTTGAATTTAATATGGTAGAAAAGGAAGAACCGATAGAAGAGAAGATGGAGAAACTTGAAGATAGCCAACCAACAGTGGAAAATGAAATTGTGAGTGAAATAATGCATTCCCATGAGCTGGAAATACCTTCAAGGCCATCGATAATTAAAAAATTTGAATCAGATCAGCCAATTAATGAAAAACCTGTTACAAAACAACCGGTGGAATCCCTGGAACTTGAAATAAAGGCTGTTCCGGAAAAAATAACAGAAGAAGCTGCATCTGCAATAGAAAACCTGCCACCCTATGAGCCAACACTGGATCTGAGAGATTACAAGTATCCTGTTTTAAGCTTGTTGGAAACTCATGGAAGTGAAAAAATTGTTCAAGATACCAGTGAACTTGAGAATCATAAAAACCAGATTATTGCTACACTCAGAAATTATTCAATAGAAATTCAGAAAATAAGTGCCACTATCGGGCCAACAGTTACCTTATATGAGATTGTACCAGCTGCAGGTGTTCGAATTTCAAAAATCAAAAACCTGGAAGATGATATTGCTTTAAGCCTGGCGGCATTGGGCATTCGTATTATTGCTCCAATACCTGGAAAAGGAACTATCGGGATTGAAGTTCCCAATGTAAAAAAGACTGTGGTAAGTATGAGAACACTATTGTCTTCTGATAAATTCCAGAATAATAATTTTAGTTTGCCCATTGCGTTAGGTAAAAAAATAGATAATGAAAATTATATAGTTGACCTGGCAAGTATGCCTCACCTGTTAATGGCAGGAGCAACCGGACAGGGAAAATCGGTTGGACTAAATGCAATATTGGTTTCACTTTTATATAAAAAGCATCCATCACAAATTAAGTTTGTACTGGTAGACCCTAAAAAAGTAGAATTAAGTGTTTACCGCCATATAGAGAATCATTTCCTCGCTAAATTACCCGGGGAAGAAGATGCAATTATTACGGATACCAAGAAGGTGGTTTATACACTAAATGCATTGTGTATTGAAATGGATGGCCGGTATGATTTATTGAAAGATGCCGGTGCAAGAAATATTAAAGAGTATAACGAGAAATTCATTAAGCGTAAACTCAATCCCC
>JBARSW010000115.1:0-2770 GCA_049644925.1 Chitinophagaceae bacterium
GTTAATTCTGATAGCTGATCAGCCCGGAAAGGTTGATTTCCCTTCTGTGCTATGGACGACAGGGAAGCAACCATTAACCCGGCTAAGACAAAAAAAAGCCTCTTGCGATTTCTTAAATGCACTACCATTTTTATTATTTAAAAATTTGAATTCGTTGCTGTATAAGCATTTTGAAAGGCCGGAAAAAGGGCTATTACTTTTCCAGACCAAAAACACTTTTTATTTTCTCCGCCAGTTTTTCAACTTCTTCCTGAACCCTGATTTCCACTTTATGACCGGCCAGTTCAGTAATTTTTCGACTGACATAACCGGCGCCGGCGCTAATAGCATCTGAGAATAACTGTCCTGTTACCTCCTTTTTAGGAGCATATTCACTTAGCTTTTTCTTAATGAAATTGCTGGGTTGCAAATCATGTCTCACCTCTTTCCAGTTTTTCCGCAACTCTTTTTCCAACTCCAATTCCCTGATACGGAGCCGCATTTTTTCCTGTTCTATATCCTGTATGCGTTTAATCTTTTTCATTTTCTTCCTCTTTGCCAAACAGTGCTTCTATTAAAATATTCATTACGGGAATCCGAATCAGCCTTTCTTTTGCCAGCCATAATAAAAGGCCCAATAACAAACAAAGCCCGGCCACAATAACAAAGCCCAACCACATGCTATTAAGCCATTGCCCAATTACAATCGCCGCAGCCACACTGATAAGTACAAAAAATAAAAAAAACACCAAAGCAATCACCAACATGGCTATCAGCAGAGAAACAACTTTTGATGTTTTCTCGGCTACTGACAACTTAGCCTGTGATACCCTGGTGTTTACATACTCTTTTAACTGATCAACCAGTGATTCGGCTTTTTTAAACTCTTCAGACATTGGGGTAAATCTGTTGGAGAATGACTTAAATTACTTCTTCCATTTCACCATTTACCTTGCTGAACTGTTCCTGCAGTTTGTCTTTTCCCAGTTTAACTTTTTTGTTGAATTTGTCAGTCAGTTTTTTACCTTCTTCTGCAATTTTGTGACGGGTGTTGGCCCCTTTGTCGGGTGCGAATAAAACACCGAGGATACCGCCAATTGCCAGGCCGGTTCCCAGTGCGATCAGGATTTTTGAAGTATTTTTCATACCCGTATGTTTATAGTGAACAATAAAAACTATCATTCCAAATATAACCTTTCAACCTGCTGAAAAAAATGAGGATGTTCATACCAAAGAATGATGATTGTCACCTTTCTCCGCATCTCAGTCAACCTACCTTACATCCTTATAAAATGAGTGTAAAATCAGGGTCAGGTGTTTTAAGCAAATGACCCTGTTTTTTTAAGAGGCCCCATAAAATGAAAACAAACATCTTTCGGCCCTACTCCCTATTTTTGCCTTTATGTCTCTTTATATTTCATCTCTTAATTCTGGCAGCAATGGCAACTGTTATTATGTTGGCAATAGTAATGAAGCCGTGCTGATTGATGCAGGAATCAGTTGCCGGGAAACAGAGAAACGGATGAAACAACTGGGCCTTTCAATGGACAAGGTGAAAGCTATTTTCATTTCACATGAACATGCAGATCACATCACCGGGGTACCCGGTCTTTCTAAAAAATATCAATTACCTGTTTATATAACTGATGATACTTTTGCCAATAGCAAAATTCCTATTGAACCGCATCTTGTTATTGCCTTTAAACATTCTAAGCCTGTTGTAATTGGAAACCTGTCTGTAACTCCTTTTAAAAAAAGCCATGATGCAAAAGACCCACATAGTTTTTTAGTAAGTGGCCATGGTATAAATGTGGGTGTTATTACAGATATTGGCTATGCCTGTAAACAAGTATTAAAGTATTTTGGTAAATGCCATGCTGCTTTTTTAGAATCGAACTATTGTGATGATATGCTGGCCAATGGCAGTTATCCCACTTATCTTAAACAACGTATCAGTGGTGATGAAGGGCATTTATCCAATGCACAGGCACTGGATCTGTTTCTGAATTATAAATCTCCGGCACTGCAAATGCTTATCCTTTCTCATCTTTCCAAAAACAACAATACTATGAAATTGGTGGAGGAGTTGTTTACCAAGCATGCAGGAGATACAAAGATTATAGTAGCATCACGGTATAAGGCGAGTGACTTGTTTGAATTCAGTAATAATAATAACGAACAGCTGAATTTAATTAAAAACAAGGCAAACAGTCGGAGACGTAAAGAAAAAAACGAACAACAGCTATCTCTGTTTTAATAACCACAACTATTGCCTCATTCTGTAAGTAAGGATAAATAATTCTTATTAAAAAATTTACCTGAATAGATGAATGATGAAAAGAAAGACTAAAAGAGTTTACTCATTTATTGTTTGCACCTGAATTAAACTATTTAGTTCCGGAAAAAATGGCAATGTTTTCCAAACAATAAGCTGATGGTCTTGCATTAATAGGTTGGCTGTAAATTTCCTGAAGTATTTCTTCTATGGTTTTCATAAAATCACTTTCCTCCGGATTTTCTTTTGGATGAATGAATTGTCTCTCTTCCGGATGAAGTGCCAGGTAGTATCGGCTGGCAGCATACAATAAACGGGTGCGGCGAATAACCAGGTCATCGGTATAAATATTTTCAGTTTTTACATGTGCCGCCGACAGAAACTCAAAATATACAACACGGCGCAGGGGGTGTATGCGGATAGGATCTGAACTATGAGCCAGCATCATATCATGAATCAACACATCACCGGCTTTCATCGGTA
This sequence comes from Chitinophagaceae bacterium, assembly GCA_049644925.1. GTDB lineage: Bacteria > Bacteroidota > Bacteroidia > Chitinophagales > Chitinophagaceae > JJ008. Next base: position 2,738 of record JBARSW010000115.1, read on the forward strand.
CTTCAATATGCGGCTCTTTACTCAGCTCACAAA
>JBARSW010000116.1:0-5122 GCA_049644925.1 Chitinophagaceae bacterium
AAACGTTTTCTTTGCAAAAAAAATAAACAGATGAAACTCGGGGTTATAACAAATCAGGCGCTGAAAGTGGAACTGCTTGCACAAGGCCTGGCTGCTACAACCGAAATTGTATGGTTAGATAAACCTGCCTTGTTACCAGGGGTGGATCATTATATAGACCTGTTGTATAGCCCCGGAGACAAAATGAATTATGTCTTTAATCATCACAAAACAGGAATAATTATAGTAAACGACGTTTCCGGTACATTAAAGGAGCAACCGGGAAATTTTGTACGGATCAATGGATGGCCTACTTTTCTTCAAAAACCCATTGTAGAAGCGGCCTGCCTGAATGTTGAATTAATAATAACTGTTGAAAATATTTTTGCCTGTTTTAATAAAAAAGTGGAATGGATAGCTGATAATGCCGGGTTTATTACTGCAAGGGTGGTAAGTATGATCATCAACGAAGCTTACTTTGCACTGGAAGAAAAGGTAAGCACTAAAGAGGAAATAGATACAGCCATGAAATTGGGCACAAACTACCCTTTTGGACCTTTTGAATGGAGTGAAAAAATTGGCAAAAAAAACATTGTATCCTTATTAAATATTCTTGAAACAGAAAAACCAGGGCACCAACCTGCCCAACAATTAATATCAGAAGCAACTTTATGAGTTTGATCCTGAACATATTTACTGCACTTGAAACGGCTTCTGTTTGCCTTGCCAGAAATGGTATGGCAATAGATACTGCATTTAGTGAAGATCAAAAAAAACATGCCGGATGGATACATACAGCCATCAATGAATTATTAACCCGGAATAATTTTTCAATTAAAGAACTTGAGGCAATTGGTGTGTGTATTGGCCCTGGCTCTTATACTGGTTTACGGATTGGATTAGCCACTGCAAAAGGCTTATCCTATGCATTGAATATTCCATTAATACCAATGGATACACTTAGTGTTATCGCTATTGCCGTTAAAGAAGAGGCAACAGATTTCATTTGTCCATTGATCGATGCAAGGAGGATGGAAGTTTTTACAGCTTTGTATGACAAAGAGTTAAATCTGGTATCGGCTCCTGTTGCATTGATCATAGATGAGAAAAGTTATGCAGAACAGCTGTTAAATCATAAAATACTCTTTTGCGGAAACGGCAGCAAAAAGCTGCAAAACATCATTTCGAATAAAAACGCATACTTTACAGAAACGGCTACAGATGCCACTCATCTGTCTTTTTTATCATTTAAAATGTTTAAGAAAAAAGAATTTTCCGATTTTGCATACCTGGAACCATTTTATATAAAAGATTTTTATACTTTTACACGAAAGGATTAAAGAAATAATCCATTTAATTAAGTACATTAAAACTTGAGCAGATGTTTACTTTATTAACCAACAATAACCATCAAACACATGAGTAATTATTCATTAACACTAAACACAAATGCTGCCAGTAGCAGTCACCTTAAAGTTGATCTGCTTAACATTAAAAAAGCAGCTATGGTCATCAGGGCTATCAATCACAAACTCCGTCAGCAAATCTTAAAATTGGTTGACGAGAACGGAAAAATGCCTGTAACAGAAATTTATGTTAAGCTCCGGCTGGAACAATCAGTGGCATCCCAGCATCTTGCCATTTTACGAAAAGCCGGTTTTGTAAAAACAGAACGTGACGGAAAATTCATTTATTATTCTGTTAACATAAGCAGGATTAAAGAATTGAATCATTTTGTTGATGATCTGCTAAAATAATTTTTTTTTATAATTTCAAAACGTCCTGCCAACAACGGGGCGTTTTTATTTTAAAGGTATTTTTGTCGTTAAAAAATTTTCATGTTTATAAAACAATTATATACTAGTTGCCTGAGTGAAGCAGCTTATTATATTGAAAGTAATGGCGAAGCGGCTATTATTGATCCACTGCGTGATATTGATGAATACCTGGAATTGGCCAAAGAACGCAATGCAGTAATCAAATACATTTTTGAAACACATTTTCATGCCGATTTTGTCAGCGGGCATTTTGACCTGGCAAAAATTACCGGTGCACCAATCGTATATGGACCTGGCACATATACAAAACTTCCTGTGATGGTGGCAAAAGATGGTGAAGTTTTTAAAATTGGAAACATTGCCATAGAAGTATTACACACTCCGGGTCATACATTGGAATCTACCTGCTATTTATTAAAAAATGAAACAGGAGGTAATCATTGTGTATTTACCGGAGATACTTTGTTTGTTGGTGATGTAGGCCGGCCCGACCTGGCCCAAAAGGGAGAAGAACTAACGATGTATGATCTTGCTGGTATGTTATACGACAGTATACATAGCAAACTTTTTCCATTGGCAGATGATGTAATTGTTTTCCCTGCACATGGCCAGGGCAGCTCCTGTGGAAAAAACCTTGGCTCAAATACACAAAGCACCATTGGCGAAGAGAAGCAGTTTAATTATGCGATGAAAGCTGCCACAAAAGCTGATTTCATCAAACAGGTAACAGATGGCATTGCAGCGCCTCCTTCCTATTTCCCCATAAATGCCAGGATAAATAAAGAAGGCTATGACAGTATTGATGAAATATTGGTTAATGGTATGAAAGGCCTTTCTGTGGACGAATTTAAAAATGCTATTGATGATAAAACCATCATACTGGATACAAGAAACGCCACCATATTTACCAATGGGTTTATACCCGGTGCTATTAGCATAGGCCTGGAGGGCCGCTTTGCAGAATGGGCAGGCAGTTTACTTCCTTTTACAACTCCCATTTTATTAGTAACAGAAACCGGAAAAGAGAAAGAAACGATCATCCGGTTAGCAAGAGTTGGTTTTGATAAAATGAAAGGCTCCTTACAAGGAAGTTTTGATGCCTGGAAAAATGCCGGCGAGCCTATTGATATGATAATAGAAGTGGAAGCGGATGAACTGATGATGGATATACCTCATGATCCCCATTTACTGGTAGTGGATGTAAGGAGAGAAACAGAATTCGCAGATGGGCATTTAAAAGATGCAGTTAATATTCCATTAAATGAAATGACCGATCCAGCTAGTATGGCCAACCTTGAAGAATTGCAAAATCTCTATATTCATTGTGCCGGCGGATACAGAAGTGTAATTGCTTCTTCTTTTTTAAAAAGACAGGGTTTTCATAACATCAGGAACATAGTTGGAGGCTGGGCAAAAATTAAAGAACAGGAAAAAGCGGAAATTGTAAAAGAGACAAGTGTATTGAATTAAGCATGATAAGTATATTGGGTAAATAGGGTAAACAAAGTAAGCTTATTTAGATACTTTATTTACCCTATTACTACTTTTAATAAAAATCAGGAACTAAATTTTTGACTTGATCCAGGCATCCAGTTCAGGAGAACTTTCACCACTGATGATCACCGCATATCTTGGTTTGTCTCCATTATGCACACCCACATGCCATAGCCGTTGTGAGTCCACAACAAAATGTGCACCCTTTGGCATAGGCACATGAGTTTCTGATTCTTTTATAGGCAAATTATTTTCATCACTATCATAGAGCAACATATAACTGTCGGGATTATCGGTCAGCTCAATCCACATCCGTACCACCCAGCCTTCATCATCAGGATTCAACCGGTTATTATCATCCCGGTGAACAGAACGTAATGCCTGATCATGGTTTTGTGGTTCCAGTTTTATAATCCTTACCCTTCCAAAATTTGCAGGGATAGTTCTTATATAAGCCATCAGGTTCGGACATAATTCCGTATTGGGAGTAAAAAGGGCATTCTTATCTGTCTTACCATTTTCCCAAAAGCCTTTACACTCAATGGTTCCATCGCAGGAGGCTAACGGAGCAAAATTTGTATCACCGCCACTTTTCCAATCCATATAAGCCAGGGTTTCCCATTCTGACGAAGGGATGTTGGAAATATCCAGCGTCTTCATAATGGCATATCCTTTTTCTTCCAGCACAGGCATGCGGTAATGAGGCGTTTTTAAAGGAATTTTTACGGACCAGTGTTCGGAGTGTGGCCAGAAGATGGCGGGAGTTGGAGATGACATGATTGTTTAAATTTATAGTTTAATAACTTTCTATGCTAAAGTAATAAATATCAGATTAAATAAAATGTTTGTGAATAACATTCGGTCTGTTCGTTTCCCAACAAAAAGTTAACGACCCATATTTTTCGCCACTTGTCTATTGCAAAAGACCATTCACCCAAAAGAAAAATTCTGTCGTAATTCTGCTCATAATTTTATCCTGCAATTATTTAGGAGTTATGCCGCACACCAACTGAGCTTGTAACATTTTACATAATTCTACGTCATAACTATTTAAGTAAGTATAACCATGAAAATCAAAACCAGCTTTACCCTTGTGGTAAGTTTGCTGCTGTGCCTTTATAGTATATCACAAAAGCCGGCTCCGCTTGAATTACCTGCCAAAAGAACAAGCCAACCTGTAAAAATTGATGGCCTGATCAATGAAGATGCATGGAAAGATGCAGCCATAATGACTGACTTAATAGAGTTCAGACCAACTGTAGGAGCAATAGAAAATCCGGCAACAAAAACAATAACCTACCTGATGTATAACGATGAAGGAATCTACTTCGGAGGTCATTGTTATGAACGAACCAAAGACAGTATTGCCACCGAGTTGGCAGGAAGGGATGGCTTTGGAACCAACGATTATATTGGCATCATCTTCGACACTTATTATGATAAGTTAAACGGATTTGAATACTTTGTTACCCCGCTGAATGAACAATGGGATTCCAATATGTCGCCAGGAGGTGATAATGGTGGCGAAGATTTTAGCTGGAATGCCGTTTGGGAAAGTGGAGCAGTAATTCATGAAAATGGCTGGAGTTTTGAAATGTTTATTCCTTTCTCTGCTATCCGCTTCAGCAATAAAGATGTGCAAACCTGGGGAGTTAATACTACCCGCCGCCGTAGAAAAACAGAACAGCAATACACCTGGAATCCTGTTAATCCGAATGTAAACGGATTCCTTACACAAGAAGGCACCTGGGCTGGTATTACTAATATAAAGCCGCCACTGCGACTGCAGTTTTCTCCTTATATTTCTACATATGTAAACCATTTTCCAGGGAATACACCCGGAGAAAAAAACTGGACATCATCATTAAACG
>JBARSW010000117.1:0-1936 GCA_049644925.1 Chitinophagaceae bacterium
ATACAAAAATTTATTCAATTATTTTCTGATAACATCTGATGGAATTTCATTTTTATAAATACCAGGGAACCGGTAACGATTTTATTATCGCAGACAACCGGAATAATTCAATTGAACTTTCAACTGAACAAGTAAATAAACTCTGCAACCGGCACTTTGGTATAGGTGCCGATGGGTTAATGTTACTAAATGATAAACCTGGTTTTGATTTCGAAATGAAGTATTATAATTCGGACGGCAATGAAGGAAGTATGTGTGGCAATGGAGGAAGATGCATGGTAAAATTTGCCTACGATCTTGGCATTCACCGGGAACTATACCGTTTTATGGCAACGGATGGATTACATGAAGCGGAGATTGATATTGACGGGATTGTAGCACTAAAAATGCAGGATGTAAATAAAGTAACCCGGTTTCATAATGATTATATTCTGAATACCGGCTCGCCACATTATATAAAAGTAGTAACTGATGTATCGGGTATTGATGTTTTCAAAAAAGGACAAGAAATCCGTTATAGTAAAGATTTTGAAAAAGAAGGGATCAATGTAAATTTTGTTGAGTTGGAAGCAGAACCCGATAAAATTTCCATCAGAACATATGAAAGGGGTGTGGAAAATGAAACGCTTTCCTGTGGGACAGGAGTAACAGCTGCTGCACTTGTATGTTATCACAATGAAAATGGCTATAATGAAGTTGAAATAAAAACAAAAGGTGGAGTACTTACTGTTGAATATGACCGTACAGATGAAGATACTTTTAAAAACATCTGGCTTTGCGGTCCGGCAGAAAAAGTATTTGAAGGAAAGGTGCTGATAAATTAATTCATTAACTTATTGTTATTTACTGTAAAAAATATCTTCCTCCATTCCACTTACCTTTGCCCCCGTGATACAATATTTCAAAAATATTAACCAGCAAACCATTGAAATTGACAAGCCCGAAATCGGCGCCTGGGTAAATGTATCACCTCCTTTAAAACAAGAAGAATTCTTTGAACTATCCGCGGAACTTGACATTCCAATTGACTTTCTGACCGACTCATTAGACATTGATGAAAGAAGTCGTTTTGAAGAAGATGATAATGTGAAGTTGATTGTTATTAAAACGCCAACAGAGAATAATTCTTTTAATGAAAGCGATGCATTCTACATTACAATACCCATTTGCATTATTCTTACCCACAATCAGATTGTAACGGTAAATTCTTTTGAAAACCCTGCTATTAAAAAATTTCTGAACAACCTGCAAAACAGGCATCCCGAAAAAAGGAACATGATGCTGTTGAAAGTTTTTGAAAAAATAGTTCAGAACTACATGGAACACCTGAAAGAAATTAACCAACGCAGGAATACGCTGGAGCAAAAGCTTTATAGTTCCAGCAGGAATGAATACCTGCTGCAACTAATGCGGATTCAAAAAAGCCTGGTTTATTTTGTAACCGCAATCAGATCCAATGAATTACTGATGATAAAACTGGAGAGGACGAACTTTTTAAGCCTTACAGAAGACGAAAAAGAAATACTGAATGACCTGATTGTAGATAACTCACAGGCCCTTGAAATGGCCAATACTTATACCAACATACTAAGCAGCACACTGGATGCATTTGCCAGTATTATTGCCAATAATCAGAATGAGGTATTAAAAAGATTATCACTCATTACCATTGTATTAACCTTCCCGGTTCTTATTGCCAGCTTATTTGGGATGAATGTTCCCAGCGGATTAGAAGAATCCAAATATGCCTTTTACATTGTAGCCTTTTTTTCACTTGGCATAGCGCTGATAATTGGCTGGTTATTCTTTCGAAAGAAAATTTTTTAATGATGTTTAACCTGAGAATTTACGGATTACTGATCAATGAAAATAAACAGGTATTGGTAAGCGACGAGTATATCCGCGGTTATTATTACACAAAATTTCCGGGTGGTGG
>JBARSW010000118.1:0-2081 GCA_049644925.1 Chitinophagaceae bacterium
GCATGCTTCAACGGTCATAAAATGCGAAGAAAATTGTTCAAATGAAATTCCTGTTGTGTAAGATTGAATGTGTTCAATGCACAGCAGCATATCTTCAATTATTGCAGAAGGTTTCCGTTCATGCATATACAATGTCTTTTTGAACGTTAACCAGGTATTTTGGTTTGATGGCCCGCAGGGGCACCACATCGGTTTTTATACCAAAGAGTTCTTCTATTTCATCGGCCATGGTAACAAAGTTTAAGCCCATCGGTCCGGTTATTTCCACGGCAATATCAATATCACTATTTTCAGTGGCTTCACCCCTTGCGTAGGAGCCAAATACCCCCAGTTTAGAAACCGGGTATTTTCGCTGAAGATCAGGTTTGTATTGTCTCAGCTTTACAAGTATTTGTTCCAGAGTGTACATAAGTACAAAGTAACAGATTTTCTTTTATTTTATCCGGGCGGAAGAAGGAATCCATTTGCTGTACTTATTATTAATTATGTATTAATCGGATAGCGGAAGCCCTCCGCTCTTCGAAACTTGCAGTTTCAGCGTATTTCTTCATTGCGGTTGGCAATACATACACAGCGGCATCCCGTAAACATACCAGCCGCCCGCAATTAGCTGATCTTCAAAAGGCACCGATTAATACTTCCGGAATTTTGCTGCTTGTTTTTATTAGTCTTATCTTCTGCCATTGTTCATAGCAGAATTTATAACCTTAAACCAACAAAACACATGAAACACTTAATGGTAATTACCTGCCTGGCTTTAATGCTGGCAAGCTGCAACAATGCAGACAAAGACAAAAAGGATTCCGAACCTAAAAAAGTAGAAGGCATAAACATTGGTGAAGTACAACTGCCCATTCCGCTGGAAAAGCCCTATAGAGGCTGGCAGATAGGCAGTACCGAAAATGTGGTGGCTGCTATGAATGCACTTAAAGCGTATATAGATAGTGACTTTACTGCTTTTGCAGCATTAACCGGTGATTCAATTGAATTGAGTTTTGATAATTTCCAGGCCAAACTGAGCCGCGATAGTGCCATGAAGTTTTTTGCTGCTGATCGTCCAAAGTATAAAGACCTTGCTGTTAAGATGTACGATTACGTATCTGTAATATCAGCCGATAAATCAGAAGAGTGGGTTACTTTCTGGTACAAACAAATCTGGAAAAATGATAAAGGTGTAGCCGATTCAATGGCTGTTACTGACGACATTATGTTGAAGAACGGTAAAATGGTGGAGCTGGATGAAAAGGTCAGTCATTACCAGGCAAAAAAATAAGCTTTTTGTTATTAGCTAGCAAGCCCTATCCAATCAGGACGGGGCTTTTTTTATAAACTTTAATTCCCGAAAATCCAAAGTTAGATTTTGGATTTTCGGGGATAAAAAATTCGAATAACGGGCCGCTCCTCTCCGCTCTCCGAAAATTGGCAGTTTCGAAGGATTATTCAATTGCTTTTGTTAGCAATTTCCTTTACCCTATGTGAAAACCTAATGTTTACTATTGTGTCTTATGTGGTAAAAAAGTCAGAACCACATAGCAAATAGGTAACATAGGAAAACACATAGAGAGAGTCTTCTCTTCGGGCCTGCTCTTCGAAATTGGCAGTTTCGAAGTATTATTTAATTGCCTCTGGCAACACACAGATAACACTGCTATCCTGATAGCTGGTTGTTGTTAAAACTGCACAAACCTTACAATGTACTCTTCTTCAAAAAAACATATTGAATAAATTGTAATTTTACGTTTGTATATGTCATTTACCCACTACTTATTTTCTGGCATATGAAATATCCATAAAAATTATCGAGCTAATTTATACCAACAGCGATGATAATTTTTGTGGATACCGATAGCTATCGGTACTATGTGACAAATTCCTAAAATGAAAATACACACATGAAAACAATAAGTTTTATCCTGCTGCTCCCATTTGTATTTTTTTCAGAAAAAGCAATTGCACAAAACACCCCCGGTTCGGTTACAGATATTGATGGCAACACCTACAGGGTTAGTACTGTTGGCAATTTGCTGGTGATGGATGAAAACCTACGGGTTACCCGCTATCAAAACGGTGATGCATTATTA
>JBARSW010000119.1:0-22729 GCA_049644925.1 Chitinophagaceae bacterium
ATGCATAGCAGTTCGGTGATTGTCTTTTGATTATTGCAACAATAAATAAACCGATACAATCCTGGCTAAGGAATAGGACCAAAAAATGAGTATTCCACTTAGCTGACAGAAATAATTTTTCATACAACATCAAATACTGTTTGCATTTAGATGCTGCTCATCACTTCCACCGCTTTATGTACATAATGTCCTCCAAACAATACTGCATGAACCAGTAATGGATAGACTTGTGTAAGTGGTAATCTTTTCTGCCATCCTTTTTCCAAAGGGTAATTTTCATTATATGCTTCATAAAACCGCTGGTCAAATCCACCAAACAGTTTTGTCATTCCAATATCCATTTCCCGGTGACCACAATATACAGCCGGGTCAATCAGCACTGGCTCACCCCTGGTAGTTATAATATAATTTCCGCCCCACAAATCACCATGCAGCAAAGAAGGTTGTTCTCCCGGAAATAATTCACCAAGCCTGCTGCAAAAATTTTCTGTTGCTTTTATATCACTGCTGTTAAATGCTCCATCATTATACAATTGTATTGCCAGTGGTATGATGCGACACCGGGTATAGAATTCACTCCAATTATTGTGTTTGTCATTGCATTGTGGCAAACGGCCAATATAGTTATCATGCTCCCATCCATAAAAAGATTGATGCTGTTTATGCATTCTTGCCAGGCCAGTCCCAAAATTTTCCCATGTATAAGCCATTGGCCTTTCATTTTCAATCCATTCCAGTAAAAGGTATTGGTGCTTGCCGGTAACACCATGTTTTATCACTTGCGGGATCTTTAGTGGGCCGTTTTCTCTTAATGTATTTAATCCCTCAGCTTCTCTTTCAAACATTCCGGAATATAGCGCTGCATCATTTACTTTTAGAAAATATTTACATGCATCAGTAAAAAGACAAAAGGCCTTATTAATATCTCCACCATGTACTTCTTCATAACGTCTTACCGGTATTCCGCAATCATCAAATATGGTTTGCAAAAACATTTTAATAAAATTACCATAAACGTTTATCAGCTAATTATAAATTATTTATCCGGCTGCATATATCTAATCAGTAACTTCAAAAATTAGTTCTAAATTTTTCCCAAAATATTGCGAGTCTTATACGTAACAGAGGTCAGACCGCTCAAAAGGAATTATAACTTACGCTGAAATAAGAGCAGGATTACAGGTATAACATTTAGATTCATTTTACTTCAACAAATGTAAACATCCACTTCACCGGGTTTTGCCAATCATTTCCTTGGAAACTGCCAACTGGAGCTTTAATTAAAATTACATTCCAACCCTTAGTCAGAAATACCTTTGCTGGTTCTCTATATTCATACCCTTCATCAATTAAAGGGATTTCTGAATTTCCTTTTTGCCCTCCTCTTTTCCAAACAGGTGGTAAAATTAATTTTCCATTCACCCATACAGTGCTGTTTTTTTCATCCCACTTTCCAGGGGGTGGAGAATCTGTTGCAGTGGAACGGGAAATATTATTGAACCCTATCCAGAAGCTTTTGACCCCTGCTTCATCACACCATATTTTCCTCACTGCATAATAAGTTGTGCTGTCTTCTGGATTTTGTAAATGCGATTGAATCATCGGATGCCAGAAATGCCGGAGCCAGATAGTCCCACCAAAAAGAGAAGCGTAATTTTTTAACTGAGCAGTATCCCAAAAAGAGTTTAATTCTGGTGCAAATACAGTTTCTGTTTTCCCTTTATTCTTAAACGGGCCAATCAGTTTCCATTCAATATCACTTTGCTTTACATATGGGAAAGAAGCTGTTGTAAAATTAATCTCTTTGTGTACAAGCAAGCGGTTTTCAAACTCCACAAATGCATTATATCTTTCTGTAGACGGAGTGCCAATATCCGATAAATAATTTTTCCGGCCACCACCCCTCCAGCAACGTTCTGAAAAGGAAAGCATGACAGGATACACAGCATTCATTTTGATCAAATTTTCTTCTTTTTCTACTCTTCTGTCGGGCCAGTTGCAAAGTATGGCTCCCAATTTATTTTCATCGCCAACTGGTACATCACAAACCTGGTGATTAAATGTTGCTACTACGCCATCAATCGGGTCGAAATGATTTAAGTATAAATGTCTTGAATCAACAGCAGGAAATTTATCTTTTGGTACTGTAGCGCCGTTCCACATTTGCATTATCGTTCCTTCCGGCACATTTCCACCGGGGTCCCAGGCAATTACTTTTTTATTGAATGATTTCAATAAAGCAATCATTTGAGTCAGAAAATCCTTATTAATTATTTTCACTTCATCTCCACCGATATGTACATAGGGAACATCGAGTTCTTGACAGAGTTCGATCAAAATGTTTTTGCAAATCTTCACCCCTTCTTCTCTTTGCATATCAAATCCCATCGCTCTTTTAAAGGCAGCACTATGGCCTGGCATATCAATTTCAGGAATGAGTGTGATGTACCTTGCTTTACAATACGCAATCAGCTCTTTCATTTCCTCAATTGAATAAAATTTGCCGGGATTACGAATCATAAACTTACTGCCAGTAAGTTGCGGATAGCGTTTGCTTTGTAAACGCCAGGCAATATCTTCTGTAAGATGAAAATGAAAAATATTCAGTTTGTAAGCAGCCATCGCATCAATCTGCTGCTTTAGCTGCTTCATGGATTGGTAATTTCTTCCGACATCAACCATAAATCCACGCCATTCAAATGCAGGCCAGTCAATTATTTCACAGGCTTGCACTTCCTTATTCACTATTAACTGGGATAAGGTTTGAATAGCATTAAAAAAACCATGAGATGTTGCAGCTTTTATCAGAATTCCATTTTTATTTATTAATAATGAATAGGCCTCGTTATTATTTTGCACTGATAAAAAAAGTTCCTTCCGCAGTTCAATTTGCATTTCACCTTTCGGCGCATTCAATTTTACCGGTATCGAAACCTCTTTATCCCCCAAAAGCTTTTGAACCAACACAGCTTCCGTTTTCAATGAGATGTCTGCAATTAAAATGCTACGGCATTGACTGAGCAAAAATTTATTATTAATCCATGTTATTTTTTGTGGCAAAGGAATTAAGGAGGGCAAATCATAAACCTTGTCATAAATGGTTTCCTTCCATTTTACATATCCGGCTCCTGTTAAATGCAGGCCATCATTAGTATAAGCTGTGTTTAGCCGACCTGTACTATCAGTCAATGCAGAAAAAACATCAACATAGTTGTAATGATATCTTACAGCACTGTCAAATAATGCTTTATTTACCTGCAAAATTTCGGTTTTCTTTTTGGTGTGTCCACCAAACATCCCGAATGATTCATTTACCGGGAAAATACTTTGTACATACAGTTTTGTCTGCGGAGATTTCTCCTTTATCAATTCAGCAATCCAAATAATATTTTTTACTACACTATCCACCGATACGTTCCTCGCCAAATCATTAATACCAATCAATAAAAACACTTTTGCAGGATTACGGCTATACACTTCATCCAACCTGTTTAATACACTTATTGTTCTATCGCTGCTGACACCCCTATTTTTAACCTTTAAATCATTAAACAGTTCATTCCATTCGCCCCCATCAGTAATACTGTTACCCAGGAAAATAATATCTCCTTTTGTTTGCGGCAACGCTCTGAAAAGTGCAACCCGCTGGTGGTAATAAGTAGAAAATAAAGAATCAGGAAATGAAGGTTGCTTTACCTGTGCAAATACAGTTGATGTTATCAGAAAGGCAAAAACTAACCAGAGTTTGTTTTTTATACGCATCAAATTAATTTTACCCGATTTAATAAAATGATTTTTGAGAAACCACAAAGCCGTTGGGTCTTACTACAGTAATTACCCCCTTTCCATTATACAGGTCATCTACTTCAATATATTTTTTTTCTCCAGGCTGTATTACCGGCAGCTCATATCCTTTGGAATTTTTGTAATCCCCGGTGCTATCAGTTATATAAACTTTGTATCCCCTTATAATGTGCTGCGGAAGGCCAAGGCTTCCGAATATTGCCAGGGTTAATTTTCCTTTTTTCCATTGATGAACTGTCTGAACTTCTACAGGGGAAGATAATTCCCTCAATACTTTCATAGAGGGTTTTGGCTTGCCATACATATCATAAATACCATGTATCCTCCTTCTGAACTTACTTTTCTCTGAAGTACCGGGGTAATGAGTACGGTAATCGGTAAGGTCAAAATAAATAGCTCCTTCCACGTATGATTTACTTTCATAAATTCCCATATGATAAAGCAGGTCTTCGATACGCCGCTCATCGCCCCCTTTAAAATTAGGTTCACATAGGCCAAACTCCGAAATAAAAAATGGCTTGTTGGAATAACTAAGATGAATGCTATCCATGTAGGTACCGATTTGTGCAACCGGTAAATCCCACCAACTCCCCCCGTATTCATTCATCATTACATAATCACCTAAGCTACCTGCATCCGGTTCAAAAGGTTTACCGGAAAAATAGCCGGATGTAAGCGTATTGCTGACATAACTTACAAACCGGGTGGAGTCAAACTGTTTTGCTTTAGCAATTAAGTGTTGAATGAATTTTTTCATATCAGCATCCCTTCCTCTTAGTTCATTTCCCACTCCCCAGGTAATAATGGAGGGATGATTATAGTGGTTACGAATCATTGCGTCCAATTGCCTGAAAGCAATGGATTGAATGGTATCGTTGGCGGGGGTTTCACCGCCCCACAAGGGAATTTCCTCCTGTACTAATATTCCATTGCGGTCGCAGAAATCATAAAATACATCATCCTGCTGAAAATGTACACGGCTGAAAATACAGTTCACTTCCTTCATTAATTCTCCATGACGTATAATTTCTGAAACCGGTTCTGCAAAACCATAATTAGGATTGCTGCCCGCTGTCCATTCCACACCCATCAATTTTATTCTTTCCCCATTCAGGTATGTTTTGCCTTCAGTAAATTTTATATCCCGAAAGCCAATGTTAGCGGAGATTATATCCGTTTCCTTTTTGCCATTGATTGTGGTCACAACGATTCGATACAAATTGGGAAAATCAAAATGCCAGGGATTCACCCTGGGAAGATTTATATCAATGATTGCTTCTTTATTTTTCCAAACAGCTTTCTTTGTTGCTGAGTAAACGATATTATTGGTTAGTTGGTTTTCTTCGGTAATACTGATGGCAAACTGCAGGTTACTGTTTGCTGCTTCATCAAAACCCAGTTTAATATTTACAGAACCTGAGTTATTGGCAATATTTAATGTTGGAGTTGCATGTAAATAGGTAACAGCCGGTTTATCACTCACAATCAAAGACACTGTACGAATTATACCTCCATCATTGGGCCAGTCGAATGAATTTGAGTAAGGCACTTTGTTTTTCCCATAATCATTATTGCAGGCAACGGTAATGATATTGTCTTTTCCGTAATTAACTTTTCCGTTCAGGTTGATAAAAAATTTATTGAACCCATCTCCAATATTTTCAACAACTTTTTCCCCATTAATATAGATGTAAGAAGTATGGTTAATAGCCCCAAACTGCAACACTACATTTTTGTGTTTCCATCTGGCAGGTATATTAATTTTTTTTTGGTACCATCCCCAACCATAATGCATTTCATTTTCCTTTTCAATATTCCAGGTATGGGGAAGATTAACCGATACAGTTCCGGACAGTTTTCTTTCAAACCACTTAGTGGCAAGTCCTTCATTTTTTTTATCAGTAGTAAATTGCCAGTCAGCGTTGATGGCAACAGTATCTCTTTGTGCAAAATTAACTCCGTAAAAAAAGCAAGCGATTATTGTAAAGTAACCTTTCATTTAAAAATGTTTATTCCATTGTTTTAAATCCTGCAATTACTTTACTTTCCCATTCAAAAAAGTCAAATAACACAATTTCATTCTTTCCTTTCTTTAGCCATGATGCAGGGCAAAATAGCCTTTGCTGTGGTCCGATATTCCAGTAGCGTCCCAGATTCTGACCATTTACATACAGCATGCCTTTTGAATAATTGCTCATATCAAAAAAAGTATCCCCGGTTTCGGATATATTAAATTCTCCTTTGAAAAAATTGCAGGGCATTTCATTTTTAAACTTCGTGGTATTTAATTTTTGAACTTGCTTAATAAATGTTTCATCCATGGGTAATAAAGTAATTTCCCAGTCCATCAAAGTCATGCCGTTTAATGTAACTCTGTCAGTGATTCCCTTTCGGTCTATCATAAACTGTGCAAAATTGATATGCCCCATTCCTTCCACCACTATTTCCAGCACGGGGTCTGCTATAGCTGTTTTAGGTAGAGTTACTTCCCATTTACCACCATCACGATAAACGGTATCGATGAACTCCCCATTTAAAAACACAAACGCATAATCATGCGGCTCCCAAATTTTAAGTTTGCCACTTTTATGTCCTATAAGTTTTGTCTTGTAAATAATCAAGCCCTGGTTTTGCCCAAAAGCCTCCATTGGTTTTGGTTGTGGAGATTGTATAGCTGGTAAAGCATAATTAAAAAGATTGTACGTCTTTTTTAATTCAATCGCCGGAATTTCAATGGTTGCCATGGGTTTTGGTATTGCAGAAATTTTATAACCTGCATATTTTGCAATTAAATTTCGCAGCATAAAATATTTTGCTGTCGGTTGCCCCTGTTCATTTATTGGAGCATCGTAATCATAACTGGTAATATCGGGCTGATACGCTGTTGGTGAAGAAGCATTAGCCCCAGCGGTGAATCCAAAATTTGTTCCTCCATGAATTACATAAAAGTTAAACGATTTTCTATTTTCTAATAAATAGGTAACTTCTTTTTTTAAATCATTGGTATCCGGTCTTTGCCATTTTTCTCCCCAGTGTGTTAACCAACCAGGATAGGTTTCTCCACTAAATGCCGGAACATTAGGGTTTTGTTTTTTTGCTTCTGCAAAATCTTTGTCCCCACCTCCACTGTCTAAACCAATGGCAGCACCTGCAATTGTACCGGCTTCAAGCATGTAAGGAGTAGCGCCATCAGAAGTATAAAACGGAACATTAATTCTATTCTTTAGCCACAGCGTTCTCAAGGCTTCCAGATATTCTTTGTCATTGCCAAAACTGCCGTATTCATTCTCTAACTGCACCATTAATATCGGGCCTCCGTTAGTACATTGTAATGGAGCAACTTCTTTTGCCAGCCTGTTGATATACCGTGTTACGGCCGTCATATACCTTGTATCCATGCATCGGATTTTTATATCCGTTATTTGCAATAAATAAGGAGGAAGGCCGCCAAAATCCCACTCGGCACATACATAAGGGCCCGGACGTAGTAACACCCACATGCCTTCTGCTTTGCAAATGCGGATGAATTCGGCAATATTTCTATTACCAGTTGAGAAATCAAAAATTCCTTCTTTTGTTTCATGATAATTCCAAAAGATATAAGCGGCAATAGTATTGCAGCCCATCGCCTTTGCCATCTGAATGCGATGCCTCCAGTAGGCCTTTGGTATTCTTGCAGGATGCATTTCCCCACTGATTATCTGTAAAGGCTTTCCATCCAATAAAAAATCATCTTTACCTAAACTAAACTGGTGTTTATTCTGGCAAAATGCAGAAAAAGAAATGAATAACAAAAAAATTAAGGCGTGTATATATTTCATTTTTATTTTCGTTTTTTCCACTTGATAACTGTAAATACAATTTGTGCATATCCATCCCGTTCATATAACACACCTATTTCTTTTTTATTCATCATGACAATATCAGAATAAGCGGTAAAATCATTCTTTTTCACCTCTTCACTCTTATCAATCAATATTTTCTTTTTCCAGGTTAATCCTTCATCAAAACTAATACGAAGTGTGAGATTATCTCTTTTTACAGTATCTGCTGCATTACAAAATGCCAGCAGATATTTCCCTTTTTTCATTCCAATATTTAAAATACTGCCTTCGCAAACCGGGTCGGGTAAATTTTTATCAAAGTAAATGCTGCTCCACGTTTGCCCTCCGTCATTACTCTTGGCAACAATTCTTGCCTTAATATCCCCTTTTTGATTCCTTGCATTGAACAATAGTCCGTTGTTTGAAATTTCAGCAGCTGTTGCCTCATTGCCCCCGGGAATATTTATTGTTTCACTTAAATGAAATGTTTTGCCATGATCGTCTGTATAAAATCCATGAGCAAAATAATCTTCAGCCTTTTTTTTAGGGTCACCCACGGAGTGATTAGCTGCTATATAAATTCTGCCCTTATATTTTCCTGACGAAACCTGCAGTGCATGACCCGGTGTGTTGGCATAACTTCTCCAGTCATCCGAAAAATTATAAGCCGGGTTTATTGCAGGTTGTTTTGGACGATGAACCTGTGTAGTAATATTCACAGCACTACTCCAGCTTATTCCACCGTCAACCGAAGTTTTATACCAAACTTCCCTTAACCCTTTTCCCTTTCTTACTTCTCCTTCATGATTATTGCCGGTATTATAGAAAAGAAATATTCTACCCTCTGGAAATTGAGGGTCAGTTAAATCTACTATAGGTGCAGGATTACCCGCCTGAAGACTATCGGCATCTGCAATTGTTTGAAGATTGCTCCATGTTTTGCCATTGTCATTACTTCGTTTTAAAACTATATTAATATCACCAAAATCACCACTTCCATGTACACGACCTTCGCAAAAAGCAAGCAAATCATTATTAGGTAATGTAATGATGGCAGGAATGCGGTAACTCTTATGGCCTTCAGTGCCGGAAATAAATACCGATATTCTTTCCTGAGAATAAGTCGAAAGAAAAGAAAAGATTGCAATACCGATGAAAAATGATTTTATTTTCATTGTACTTTAAGTTTAAATGTTGATGCAGGTAGTTTTTCTGAATTTACCAGGTTGGCATCCGTATATGATTTCCAACCATAGTAAATAAAAGAAGGCTTTTCTTTAACTGCAATTACAACTTTTTTGCTTTGAATAGTTGCTTCACAATCATATATCCCATCAGTTGAAAATCCTCTTAACGCTTTTCCATCCCCAGTAAGTAAATTATTTCCGGAGTAGTTGAATGTAATAATAACTTTTCCATTTTTGTATTTTGCCTGCAATGGTAATGGACCTGAAGGAATGATATTTTTTTTATACGTTCTATTAAGGGCCCACCTTGCCAATCTTTCTCCCACTTCGCTTTTATTAGTTGGATGCACATCGTTTTTAAAACCAATATCACTGCAAATGGCCATACCGCTATTGGGAATCAGCTGCAGCATCTTTCTTTGTTCATCTCTGAATTGTGGCCATAGGTGACCTTTATATTTTACAGTATCAATAGATGAAAGCTGCACATAGTAAAAAGGCTGCTGCGGTTGTCTCCATTTAGCTCTGTAATCTTCTACCATCAATGCAGACAAAGCGGCATATTCATTTACCATCTCTGTTTCCTGCGCATTACTTTCGCCCTGGTAACAAAGAATTCCTTTGATGGGTAAATTCAATATTGGTTCAATTCCGGATTCATATACAAAGCCTGGTTTAAAAGAATGATTATTTCCATATTGGTCATGGGGAACATTTTTTAAACCACCAACATTTTGTTTTCCTCTTTCTCTAACCCAAACTGGTAATGCTCCGTTTGTTAACCAATCTCCATTTATTTTTTTAGAAAATTGCTTATTCTTTTTTAAAGTTTCCAAGCTGACAAATGTTTCCAGTGGTGCTCCGCCAATGGCTATATTTATCAACCCAATCGGAACATTTATTTCATTTGCTATTTGCTTCCCAAAATAATACCCAACCGCACTCATTAATTTAAATGAATTGCTATCGCAGGTTTGCCATTGTCCTTTGTAAAATTTTTTAGTAGTTAGATCTTGGGTAATAGAGTCTGTAAACAATACATTGTACGAATTTTTTCCGGCATATACAGGATTGTACAACCTCAGCATTGGCTGTTGGCTTTTTGATACTTCTTTTGTATAATGCATCTCCATTATCATTGGCCATTCCATATTGGATTGCCCAATGCAAAGCCATACATCTCCAAACAGTATATTTTTTATTTCAATTTTTTCATCACCGCTGGTAATTAAAAATGATTGTGGTTGTGCGTTGGCTTTTTGTGCTTTAAAAATAACAGCCCAGTCTGAATCATTTTGAACAATTGTATTTCTTTTTTTATTGGCAAATAATACCATTACTGATTTACCCGGGTTTGCCTTACCCCAGATTTTTATGGGCTTATTGCGCTGTAAAACCATATTATCTGAAAATATATTTGCCAACTTTAACTGTGCTCCGGCAAAAAAAGGAATGAATGATATAAATAGAAAGAAAATTCTCATTGTAAGTAATATTATTCATGCAGATGTTCATTCAGTATCTGAGCACAATACCATTCCTGCCTAGGCAAATGAAATGGTCCTTTGTATAAATTGCCTTTTGCTGTTTGTGCAATAGTCCCATCACGATGCAGGTAACCAAACCATTCTCCGTTTTTTTTATCATGAAAATGGTTATAAGAATAATCATGTACGAGTTTATGCCATTCCGCATATTTATCTTTGCCCGTCATTAAATACGCCAGCAATGTTGCAATGATAACTTCGTTATGCGGCCACCAGAATTTCATATCCTGCCAATACTCCTGTACGGGTTTATTATATACATCACGGAAATATAAAATACCACCCTGTTCTTTATCCCAACCCCTTTCCCACATATAATCAAGCATCTTACACCCGAGTTCAATTAAATGCGGGTCATTGTTCCTGTGTTTTGCTTCATGCAGAATAAACCATGCTCCTTCCATAGCATGGCCAGGGTTTAAAGTTCTTCCATCAATATGGTCAATGATGCTGCCATCCGGCGCAACCTGTTCCATCACACATTTAATATTATCTTTTACAAAATTGTCTTCTATTTCATGAATCCATTTCGTTATCCATTCATCACAACGTGGGTCGCCAATGGTTTCCCTTAGTTGCTGCGCTGTATTCATCATTATCATAGGTACACCAATTCCTTTTGATGGCCTTGTATTAGTGAACTTGGGTTGCAGTAACCCCGGTATAGTTGCATATTCAATGCATTTACCAAAAACAAATCTTGCTTTTTGTGCTGCTTCTTCATCACCGCTAGCTTCTGCATAAGCTGCAGTAGCAATTACATAAAAAGTTTCGGAAAAAAAATACCTTCTCTTTCTGATTGGCCTGCCATCCCTTGTTACATGAAAAAACATTTGTCCATCTTCATCAAAGCAGTGTTTATTTAAAAATTCGTAACCCAGTTTTGCCCCATCCAGCCATTCCTGCTTTTTTTCGACAGTATTGTATAAGGTTGAAAGCATCCAGGTTGCCCTACCTTGTATCCATACCGCTTTATCATCATCAATCAGACTTCCATCTGCATCTCTCATCAATAAAAAGCCACCATGTGCTGTATCAAATGAACGGGGAAACCAAAAGGGCACCGTATCATTCAATAACTGGTTTGAATAAAATTCTTTTAACGTAAATAAATCTTCTTGTGAATACATATAAATTTATTTTATTACATCATTCACCGGCACTTTAACAAAATACAAGTCCTTTGTTCCTTCATATAAAATACCAATCGTATTATCATCAATCTTTGTGAGAGACGAATAACCATAACATTGCCTTTCATCAATTAATAATTGATTGGCTGGCAACCATGTTTGCCCTAAATCTAAACTTGCTTTGATGGTGATATTGTAACGTCCGGACGAAGTGTTGGGATTACTGAAAAACAAAACATCTTGCATAGTACCACTCACCATCACTTTTGCTTTTATAAGGCTGCCCATACATACAGGGTCGGGTAGTGTGTTGTAAGAAGAGGAATGTTCTGTCCATGTATTTCCCATATTACTTGTTGTAGCCACACTTCTAAAACTTCCCCGGTTATCTCTCATGTTCAGCATCAATGTTCCTGGTATTGTTTCCACTACCTGGCTTTCGGTGGTGTTAGATTTTGGTCCGAGGATTTTTCCATTCCATGTACCACCCTGGTTATCGCTATAAATAATGGTTGAGTAAGGAACATTTGATGATGTCCAGTATTGTGCAGCAAAAACTAATTTGCCATCCTGCATGGAAATGCCGCTACCGGGGCCGTTGAAAAATATTTTCCATGCCGGTTCTTTTATCTGTGGCGTTATGGTATAAGGCGCCGACCATGTTACTCCGTCATCTGTACTGCTAACCAACACAAACTGGCCGGTTGAATCAGGAGATATTCCGCCAATTGAACCGGCAATGGAGCGGTTGCCTTTACTCCATAATGCAGCTACAAATATTTTTTTAGATACGGGGTCAAACAATATAGCTGGATCGCCAATGCCGTTATTTTCATGTGGCGCACCCATGTCCATAATTATTTTCATGGGTTGCCAGGTTCTGCCACTATCCGTACTGCGACTTAATCCTACATCAATATTACCCGGCAAATCACGGCTATCATTATAACGGATATCATAAACAGAGAGCAATGTTCCCTTGTCAGTTTGTACAATACCGGGGATACGATAGGCATTTACATTATCATCGCCTGCTTTGCGAATTGCAACACCTGTACGTTTTGTATAAAAAGAATTCTCTTGCTTAACCGATAATTCCTTACCGGCTTCATCTGTCAACTTTGTGCAGCGCAATTCAATTTTATTGTCAATTGGTGCATTATTCTTTAATACAATACTGAACCAAATGAAGTGAATACCGGGTTTCAGGATTACGTTCACTGATACATCAAACGAAGATGCAGTTGGGTTTACTGAAGCGACAGGATTTGCAGTGGAAAATGGTTCCCCACCAGTCAGGTAAACATCCAATTTTTGTATACTACTGGTTACCTCTGCATTTATGGTGCAGTTTATTTTTTTATACCGCTGTTCTACATTACCTGAAGGAATAGAAACAGCCACCCGCAGCATAGGGTTAGCGGTTATTCCTTTAAGTACAGGTACCGCAGGCGCATAGGCAGATGCCTGAATGGCCGCAGGTGGTGGGGTTGTTGATTTTTTTGAGCATTCAAAGCTGTTCGTTAAGAGGAACAGGAAGCAAAGTCCGCAGTTTAAAATTAGTTTTTGCATAATCTTTTTATTCGTCAACAAAGTCATTAGCTTTTGGGCGCAGAAAACTAAGCTGAATAATTAATGCCACTAATACAATTCCTGCCAGCATTGCAAAATCTTTTCCTAAATTTCCTTTATCGGTTGATTTACCCAATAAATCAGTTATGAAAGCCCCGGCAAATACACCAACCATATTCATCAGGCCATAAGCAGTTGCCCGGTATTTAGAAGAAACAAACTGACAAAGGATGGGCATATTATTGGCATCAAACATGCCATATCCAAAACCAAAACAAAAGGCTGCCCCGATTACATGAAACAAGGAATGGCCATAACCAATCAATAATAATGCAGGAATAGTTAATGCCAACCCAATGGCGCTTGTATAAATTCTTCCCCGAAGATTTTTTTGCACCCATCTGTCTGATAAAATGCCGCCAAATATAACACCGAGAAAAGAAGATGCCGCAATGGTAATGGTGGACATTGGCCCGGCTTTGCTCATATCAATACCCAGGTTTTCTGAAAACAAAGTGGGCAGCCAGTTTTTAACACCCCACCCGGGCAGACTGGGTACGGCAAAATAAAAAAGTATGATCCAGAAGGAGATATTGGTAAATAACAATCCCAACCCTTTAAGAAGCGGTATTTTTTGTTGTAAAGAAATTGTATCTGTTGTATTTGTTTCTGCTGAAACTTTTTTCTCTCGTAAAAATAAAATTAATACCGCCGAATAAACAATACCAATGATACCGAAAGAATGAAATGCCTGCTGCCAGGAAAAATTGTCGGCGATGGTGGCGCCAAAACCACCCAATGCCTGGCCCATGTATAAACCCGTCATATGTATGCCTATTGCCAGCGACCTTGTTTTAGATGAATGATAATCTGCAATTAATGATAAACCGGCAGGAATATATAATGCTTCACTCACTCCCATAATGGCTCTTAACCAATAGAGCTGGTCGAAGGTTGTAGCATACCCCATAGAAAAAGTAACCCCGCTCCATACAAACAAGCTTCCCACAATCAGCCATTTACGGTTAACCCTGTCTGCAATTATTCCTGCTAGAGGGCTCATAAATCCGTATACCCAGAGAAAGATTGCCATTAAATAACCAAAGTTGGCCGCTGTTTGCAATTCATGAATATCAATTTGCATAGACGGCTTCATGGTGCTGAGCATCTGCCTGTCCATATAATTCAATAAAGCCACTACCCAAAGTAATGCCACTACCATCCAGGGATATTTTTTGGAATGGTTCATTTTTATTTTTGTAAAATTTTTACTTTCAATATTTGGGGAGAACGGATTCCGGCTCTTATTTCTCCGCTCGGTATATATATATCATTGCCCCATTTGACGGCTGTTGTAGTAACAGGTGTATCAAAAGGAATGTTGCCAATAGCTTTCCAGCTATCTGTTAACGTATTATAATGCAACACTTCTTTGCTAAAGCCCGGATGTTCTGTCTGTAGTTTATTTTTTTTCTGTATAAGTTCCTTTTTTATTGTTTCATCTTTTTCTGCATTTATTGCAGCAATTAACATTTCTACCTTATGAAAAGTGGTACCCTTGTCACCACCAAATAATAAAACTCCATCGGAGCTTACAGCAATGCCTGTTCCGGCCGACAAAGTATAAGGCAGAGATTTTTTCTCTTCCCATCGGTTTTCCCTTATATTAAATTGAAAAGCAGAATTATATAAATCACTGATGCCGGTAATATTCTTGCTACGTCCGCCAATCAGATAAATACATGTATTGTTTCCATCTGACAGCGCTGCTAAAACGGAATGTGATAATGCTTTTGGAATACGAGGTAATTGATTCCATCCTTTTTCTGTATCAATTAAATCTAAAGCCAGCAATTGATCAGAAGCCGCATCGGCTGTTTCGCCACCTGCGATATAAACAATATTATCAACCACCGTTGCCGCAGCATTGGTTATTGCAAAAGGAAGCTCAGGTAATTGTTTTGCTGAAATAGCAGATTTTTTTTTATCCCATTGCAAAAGAAAAACTTTGTTACTGAAGCCATTTTCATTTTCGCCGCCTGCATAAACTATTCCTTGTGTGGCAGAGCAAGAAGCAGCATAAGCTATATTGAAAGGAAGTGTAAACTGTTGTTTTAATAATACAACTTTGCCGCCTTTTTTTTCATACACATAAACAACATTGTAATATTTTTTCTTTCCTCCCTGCCAGGGCATACTGTCAGGGAAATTTGCACCACCGGCTACTATCAGTTTGTTTTGATGTACCCCAGTTATTGGCCCGGCAACACCAGGTGCTTTTTGCAGATGATGAAGAGCAGGCAATTCAGCTGCGGTTTTCCATTTACAGAAAAATTCAGTTTTTTTTTGTGCAGATATTGCAGTAGCAATAAACATGAATAAAGTAGTGAGTTGTATAGCTGATGACTTCATTTTACTTTTCATGGATTAACCACAACCTGCTTCTGGGAACTATAACTACTAAAGTTAAGTTGTTCTGTGTCGGTTTTAAAAATCTCAAATTGCTCACTTGTCATATTTTTTACCGGCAAGCGGAATTCCCCGCAATCTAATCCAATTAATTTCATATAAGCTTTACCTGTAGCAATACCACCATATTTTCCCAACAGGCGAATCATATCAATGGATTGTTGTTGTAATGTTTGTGCTTTTTTAAAGTTTCCATTGTTAAATGCATCAATAAGGTTATAATATAAAGGAGCTGCATAATTAAATGTGCTTCCAACGGCACCTTTTGCTCCTAATGCCAATGCCGGAAGCATGTTTTCATCCCTTCCCCAAAGCATATCATATTTTCCATTTTGAAAATGCAGGCAGGAAAGAAAATCCATAAAATCTTCATGGGTGTATTTTATCCCTGCAAAATTTGAAATCCTGCCATCAATTGCCTGCAACAAATCATACATGGAAATTCCTACCCCGGTTAATACAGGAATATGATAATAGTAAAATGGTAAATCGGGCACCACAGATGCAATTTCTATACAACATTGAGCCAGCATCTCCACATTAGCCGGTTTAAAATAAAATGGTGCCGTAAAGGAAACCGCATCCAACCCAATTTCCCTTGCATGTAAAGCCAGTTCTTTACAATCTGTAAGGCTGGTACCTCCCAGCAAAGGCATTACAACAAAGTCACCATCGCCTTTTGTACAGGCAGCCCATGCTTCGGCTACTGCTTTTTTTTCTTTAACTGACATGGAAACGCCTTCTCCGGTAGAACCACAAATGAAAGCACCTTTTATCCCATTTGCTTTTAGCATTTCATAATAGGCCGGAATGATTGATACGTTTAAAGACCCATCTTTATGCATTGGAGTAAAGGGGGCAGCGATCAATCCTTGTATATGTTGAGTTTTCATTTGCATCAATCAATTAATATGAAAATAAAAAACAAAATTTAAAAAACCGGGAGCACGACTACCCCCGGAGTTTGCTAACTGGTCTGCTTATTGCTATATGAAAAAAATTATCAGGGCTTAGCAGTAGGATAACCCGGCGTTTGATTAACCAGTGGATCATTTGTCCAAATGGCAGGTTCAATAGGCCATAGAATTTTATACCCTTGTGTAGCCTTATCTAATACTCCATAAGGATGATTGGCACTTTTAAATACCAATGGTTCAGCCCCATATTTCATTCTTCTTTTATCGTACCAGGCTTTTCCTTCGTAGACAAATTCTTTATTTCGTTCTGCGAAAATAGCCAGCTCGTTTGCATCTTTTGTAGAATGTATAAATGGTGTTGGATCTGCTGCCGGAGCAAATGCTCTGTCTCGGATTTGTTTTATATAACTTGATGGGTCGCCACCTTCAGCATTAACTATTTCTGCTAACATTAATAACCTGTCCGCTTCACGGTACACCGGCCAGTCATCAGTAAAGTATCTTTTATTGGCACTGATTGTTCCCAGGAATTTAACCAATGCTGTATTCCTTATAGTAATTGGATAAGGAGGCGTACCTGTTTTGGTTACTTTATAATAATCATAAAAAGTTGCATCTCTTCTTTTATCTGTTACAGCATAGGATTGAAACAGGGCGAATGTGTATGCATACCGTTGAATAATTTGCTGCGAATTGGTAGCTGCTATTACCAACGGGTCAACAAGTAAAGCACCACTTGCCAAAGAATCTTTATAATGAAGATTATCAAAATTGAAAGTAGAATAGGTATAGGTTGAAATGTTCCCCATTTCCGCTTCTCCTACTAAATAACGAATAGTAAAAATAATTTCATTATTATTTTTCTGGCCGTAAGCAAATGCGTTGGCAAAACTCGTTTGCAGGCTATTTCCTGTTACAGCATTCAAAGCTGTCTTTGCTTCCGCTAAATCAGCTGTTGTACCATAAACTTTTGCTGACCATAAATAGGTTTCGCCTTTAAGCATTAACGTTGCTTTTGGACTCCACTGACTTTTATCTGTTGGATTTGCCGCAACACCAAATGAAGTAACAGATTTATTTATATCACTTTTAATTGCGGTTAATACTTCAGCTTCTGTAGCCCTTGCTTTACGAAGCGAAACGGGGTCTGTATTACCATTTAATACTTCGGGCTCCAACCTTAAAGGAACACCACCATAAGTACGGAGCAATTGAAAATAATAAAATGCCCTCATTCCATATGCCTGGCCCAACAAAAATTGCTTCCTTGCATCAGAAAGAAAGGTAGCTGCTTCTACTTTTGAAATGAAAAGGTTAATCTGCAAAATTGGACTATAAAATCCTGCCCAGCTACCAACACCTGCTGAGTTTTCATCAATCCGCTGTTCAATGATTGGCAATTCATTTAAGGAAGTATTCTGGCGGTCAACATTACTGTAATTACCCGAACGCATTTCTCCCAGCCGGTTAAACATAAACTGGTTATCCCTGAATTGTTTATGAATACCAACCATAAAATTGGTTACCTGTGATTCGTTTTTCCAGAAATTGCCATCTCCAAAATAATCCTCAGGTGCAAGCTCCAGTGTTTTTTTACATGATGATGATGCAATTGCTATCATCGCCACAAATAATATATATTTAAACTTATTCATAATAAATATTTTTTTTAATTAAAAGGTCAGGTTGGCTCCAAAAACAATCTGAGTTGGTATTGTATATGCACTGTTTTGTGATCCGGTTCGTTCCGGTAAATTCAATTGTTTGTTGGTTATATATCCCAAATTTTGTCCTGTAGCTGTTAATGTCAATGCTGATATTTTGGCTTTTTTCAACAAAGACACCGGTACAGAATAACTCAGTGAAACCTCTCTGAATGCCAGATAATTTGATTTTACCCAGAACATACTGCTTGGCCTGTCGAAGTTTTTGGCATTAAGCTGGTCTGCCCATACATATCTTGGAAATTTAGCATTGGGGTTATCAGGTGTCCATGTATCTTTTACGGCATCTGTTGGAGCAAACTCACCCTGGGCATTAGCTAATGCCCATAGCTGCATAAAGTCTTGCTGAACATGTCCCAAACCAAAATCTACACGTGTAAAAAGAGTGAAACCTTTGAAAGTTAAAGAGGTATTGAAACCACCTGTCCAACGTGGAATTTGACGGCCAAGCGACACCATATCCCTTGTATCTATTGTATCGTTTTTATCAATATCCTTCCACTTCATATCTCCAAGCTGAGTAGGAATCCAGCCTGCAGCAAAGGTTAAACCACGTTGTGTAAGCAGTTGCTGGCTGGCAACTCTCCTTCCCGCTGAAGCCGCATACCAAACCTGGCCGGCTGCTAAATCTATTTTATTATACTCTGCTAAATCTTTTGCATCCCTGATGATACCTTCACTCACAAAGCCAAATACTTCACCCCACTCCTGGCCTTCCTGAAAACCACCTACCCATATAACTTTACCAGATTTGGGGTCATAAATTTGCTGGCCCCCCTGCCTGTTGTTTGCAACGCCATTAAAGGGCAGTTTAAGAATCGTATTCTTATTGCGTGCAGCATTAAAGCCAAACTGCCAGGTTAATTGTTTATTTTGAATTACTTTATAAGAAACTTCCAGTTCAAGCCCCCTGTTTCTCATACTTCCGTTATTGGTACGGATGCTTGAAACACCTGATGAAGTTGGCAATAAAACACTGGCAATTTTATCGTTTGTAATCCTGTTATAATATGCGATAGAACCGTTGATCCTATTATTCAAAAATCCCATATCAGCCCCGACTTCTACAGTATTGGTTTTTTCCCATTTCAACTTAGGGTTGGCAACACCAGTTTGCAAAAACCCAATCGTTCCGTTGTAGGCTGTTTGTGATCCATAGGCCCCTTGTAATTCATAGGTTCCTATACCTCCTATATTACCATTTTTACCCCAACTGCCTCTTAATTTTAAAAACGACAGCCAGTTTTTGGTTGACTCCAAGAACTTTTCTCTGTGAGCCAACCATCCCACTGAAAAAGCCGGGAAAGTCCCGTATTGATTATCACCAATCAGTCTTGAATAGCCATCTCTTCTAACAGTGAGAGTGGCAAGGTATTTTCCATCATAATCATAATTTAAACGACCAAAACCAGACATAATCCTTTCCCGGGAATGATACGAATCTGTACCCCTTGTCTGCTGGTCAATGTTATTCTGTGTTAGTGCTAAATCCTGGAAATCTGCAGTTGGCGCCAGTCTGCCACTTGCTGCAAGTCCCTTGCTGTAAGAATCGTAAAATTCAAAACCCGCCATTGCCGCTACATTGTGCTTTCTAAAGAATGTTTTATCATAATTTACAATAGCATTGTAGGTTTGCCTTATTGTCCGGTCAAAAGAAGCTGATGTACTTCTGTCCCTGTTCCAGCCGGTATTAGGATTGGTTAAACTCATAATTCCTGTACGGAAATCCTGGTTAAACGCTTCATAGAAACCTTCATCGTACATAATAATACCACCCACTTTAAAATATAAATCCTTATTTATATCTGCCCTGAAAGCCTGGCTAAGTGTGAATTTGTCCGATTGATTTTTTCTCTTGTATTTGTCAATGTTTATGATTGGGTTACCATCGCTGTTATCACGGCCCAGAATTAATTCCCCTTTTGAATTAGTACCTCTCATGGTTGGTGGCGCAGAAAGCATACGTCCCCAATAATTGTCCTCGCCATTTTGCAGCGACTGATCACGCCAGTTTGCTACGGCTACCTGGATACTGCTTTCTGATTTAATCCATTGATTAATTTTATAGTCACTATTGAATGAAAAGTTTAACCTGCGGTAAAAAGTAGCAAGAGATAGTCCACCTTCGTCATAGTAACCCAAGTTGGCAAAATACTTTCCCCTCTCATTACCACCACTCATTCCGATATTATAGTCCTGCGTAACAGCCGTTTGATTTAGCCCATAATCTCCATAATTAAAGTCTTTGTAGATTAAGTCAGCATAAGTTCCGTTAGGGTCGTAGTTGCCGGCAGCATTTGTTTTAATTACGTCTTTCATTTGTTTCCAACCTGGCTGGCTCAATAATTCCTGGTTAACGGCATCTAACCGCATTACACTCCAGATAGCCCTTGAATCATAATTACCATCAAGAATATTTCCTGATGCATCTTTATAAACATTGCCGGTACCTCTTGGGCCAGCGCCGGCAACATTGGTAACAGCCAATGTGCCATTTTTTATTGCCTGCTCTGCACCCAGGCGTGCCCACTTTATATAATCACCTCCATCTACAAAATTATATGGCACGTTGAGATAGTTATATCCTCTTTTAACTTTCAGCGTAATAGAAGAAGAACCTGCTTTGCCTCTTTTTGATGTTACTAAAATAACTCCATTACTTGCTCTTGCTCCATAAATAGCTGTGGCAGATGCATCTTTCAATACTTCAATACTTTCAATCTCTTCCGGATTTATATCGCTAAGAGAACCACGAATCTGACCATCCATAATTACCAAAGGGCTTCCACCTCCATCAAAATTGGTTCCTCCCCTTAAAATAATTGTTGGTAAGGAGCCGGGCCGGCCTGTTCCTGTGGCAACTCTTAAGCCGGGAACAGTTCCCGCCAATGCCTGTGCCGGGTTTGAACGAACGCCTGTTTCAAGAAATTTTCTGTCGAGTTTTGAAACAGATGAAGTAAGTTTTGAACGCCTTACTGTACCATATCCTACCACAACAACTTCGCCAAGGTTAGAGGCATCCGTTTTCATTATTAATGAAATGAAGGATATTGTTCCGACTGTTAGTTCCTGTTGGGAATAGCCGGTAAATGAAAAAACCAAAACATCGCCTGTAAAAGCATCAATGGAAAAATCCCCATTGTTGTTCGTTTGTGTGCCGATTGTTTTCCCTTTTACAGTTATGCTAACTCCTGATAAGGGCTTACTGTCCTCATCAGAAATAATTTTACCCGTAATTTTTTGAGCCTGGGCCCAAAGGGAAGAACTAAAAGCTGCTACAAATAGCATTAATATTATTTTTTTTAAAGCAGAATTCATAAAAGCAATTTTATCGATTTGAAGTATTATGTATGACATAATAAAGATAAATAGATATTTTTTTTTCCACCAAATATTTTTTAAAAAATTATTACTAACATGAATATCAAGTTGTTATATTTTAATATTACATTGAAACTTTTTTATACTTTTACATTAAGTAATACATTTTTATGACTTCAGAAGCAATTCAAGACAACTTTAAATCAATAGAAAATATCAGCCTGGTTGACAAAGTAGAATCAAATCTTGTTCAACTATTGCAACAACAAAAATTAAAGGTTGGTGATTCCATACCCACTGAACTGGAATTATCAGAAAAATTAGGAGTTAGCAGAACTGTAATCAGAGAAGCCTTATTAAGATTAAGAATGATGGGGCTTATCGAATCAAAAAAGAAAAAAGGATCAGTAATTACTAGTCCCGATTTATTTGGGAATATGAATAAGAGTATGAATCCGCATATTCTTTCTCCCGAAACATTGAGAGAAGTTTTTGAGATCAGGTTGGTATTAGAAATTGGAATGTCAGACCTTCTTTTTCACCGTATAAAAAAAGAAGATATTGAAGAATTACAACTTATTGTTGAAAATGAACCACCCGCCACTCAATATCACCTGTTTAACATAGAACATGAAATTGCCTTTCATGGAAAATTATATGAAATAACAGGAAATGAAACACTGAAGAAATTCCAGAAAATGTTACTCCCTGTTTTTGAGTATGTACACAACAGCGGTCTTTTAAAGAAACAACCTCATTTAAAAATGTTTGTTTCGCACAGAGAATTGGTGAAAATCCTGGAGAATGGGACACCGGAAGAATTCAGAAATGGTATGCGTAACCACCTGGAAAATCATTTTTCCAGGTTATTTAGTCAGCATGATGAAATAGTGATTGAAAAATAAAACCGATAGATTAAAATACATTCTTTATGCCGTCGGTCAATTCTTCATTTACCTTTTCTTTCACAAGCTTCCTGTTCATTAAGACAAGAACCAGGGCTTTAATAATACTGATTCAATCTTTTTGAATAGTATATTAGAAAAATATTTTAGTTCTTTACCTCTGCTACGGTGTAAAGAGTTTTGTAAAAGACAATGAGCCTAACTTCCACTTATCGTTCTCTTTAATATAAACTTCACTAACCATAAAGGGGTTTGTTACTTCATTCCCCCCAACCACAGCCAACAAGGTGATTTTATTTAACAGGATGGCAGTGTTATCAATGATG
>JBARSW010000120.1:0-4009 GCA_049644925.1 Chitinophagaceae bacterium
CGAAAGGTCAGCATCAAATTCCCTGGTTATGAAAACTTTTTTTGTTGCTTTGTCAACAGTAAAATCAAATAATAAGGGGTTCATTTTTTTTGTTTTTTAATGGTTGATAATACATTGTCGAGCTGATTAAATTGAGTTTCCCAAATTTTTCTGAATTGGTTTAACCATTTATCAATCTCTTTCATTTTATTAATTTCAAGTGAGTAGTAAATTTCTCTGCCTTGTTGTTCCTGTTTTACCAGATTGCATTCTGTTAGTATACGAAGGTGTTTGGAAACAGATTGACGGGTGGTGTTGAAGTTGTCGGCAATAGCGTTCGGTGTCATTGCCTGTATTGCAATCAATGTAATTATTGCCCGCCTTGTAGGATCTGCTATTGCCTGAAAAATATCTCGTCTCATGTAGTTTAAATTTTTACTTGCGCAGCTAATCGGTTGCAAATATATGTGCAACTATTCGGTTTCGCAACTATTTTTGCAATTATTTTTTTCAAAAAGATAATGTGGGGAAGTTTGAATCAGATAGCCTTCGGGATAAAAAACAAAAACTTATATCAACCAAAATATTGTTCAGCTAAACTGTAAAAAGAACAAAACTTATTTGGTTTTTTAAGCAACTTGTCCCGCTTTGAGGAAATTCATGTTATAGGCTTTTGGGCACACACAGTTATGTCTTGCTTGTCCGGGGGTCCGCTTAAATTAGTACTTATCTATTTTCAGGTATTGCTTCAATTTTCTTGTCCCGATTTATTATAGGTAAAAATAAAAAACAAAGTCCGCCGATTACAATAATTGAAAAGAATTGTGAACCCCAAATTATCCAGGGAAATGAAATGGAAACACTATTTACTACTCCATAAAACAGTAAGATCTGAGTCGCAATTATTTGATAAAGACCAATGCCGCCGGGAGTAACTATTACTCCAATTGTACCGAATAGTAAAATTAAAAGTGCTGGTTTAAGTCCCAGGTCTTTTGTTTCGCCAAAGCACCAAAAGCAAACATAAAGACTTAAAAAATAGCACATCCATATTAATACGCTTTGGATAATAAAGAGGCGGGGATTTTTTACATCTTTTACTGAGCTTAAGCCTGTCCCGAAATTCTTCAGGATGTTACCGACTTTACCTTTGAAAATATTTTTTATTTTTTTGCGGAACACCAATAACATAATAAAGAAAAATACTATCAGCGATATTATAATGTACAGGGCGGTTTGATTTAGAAAGAGTTTTCTCGATAGAGGGTTTAATACATATTTATTTGTCATACCTATTAACTCTTTATATTGAACAGCCAAAGCGATAAAGAATATCACGAATAACATAAGGACGTCAATAATACGTTCGGTAATGACCGTACCAAGAGAAGCGGTAAAAGGAATTTTTTCGTAGCGGGTAGCTACACCACAGCGACTTAGTTCTCCACCACCACGGGGAAGAACATAGCCTACTACATAACCAATCATTACGGCGGCAAACGAATTTTTGAACGATATACTATGTCCCAACGGCTGTAACAATGAATTCCAACGCCATGCCCGTATTATGTGAGCAAGGAGGCTGAATAAAATAGAAATAGCAACAAAGAAATAGTCAGCATTTTTAAATGATTGTTTTGTGGTTACTATTTCACGGTCAGGAATATTACGAACTGAGAGCCAAACAAAGCCGGCCCCAATTAAGGTGAATAAAACAATTTGAAGAGCCGATTTTAATTTGGGGTTCATATTTTGTCCTAAGGCTTTATTAAATTCTTTTGTCGGGCAAGACATTTTATCTACCGAAATGCCTGACCGACCACTTGCCTGCAACGACAGTTTGTGAAAAAAACCAACTGTCTACTATAAATATACACACAATGTGAAGGAGGGCAAAGCAGTATGTAATAAACTATTTAAACAGGCAATTGTTCCGCTTTGCGGGAGTTCCTGTTAGCGGTTCGTTGTTTTCTTATTGCTTTTTTTAGGAATAACCACAGTCGCCTCGATTTCGATTAATAAATCGTCCCTGACTAATTTATTCACTTGCACTAATGTACTTGTTGGCGGTTTTTGTTGATTGAAAAATTTATTTCTTACATCTCTTATAGTCTGCACATGTGTTATGTCAGCCATATAAATACTAATCTTAATCACATCATCCATGGTCCCGCCGCTTTCTTCTATAATGTTTTTTATGTTCGTAAATACTTGTTCTTCCTGTTCCACTAAATTGTCTTTGCCAATCAGGATTCCTTTATTATCAAGTGCAATTTGCCCCGAAATAAAAACCATTTTGCAATTACCTAAATCTATTTAAGCTGAATGGGAGTATCCTTTAGTAATGGATACAGAAGTCGGATTATTAAATTTCACAAGTGAAATGTCAGTTTGTGAAAAGCCTGTTACTGAAAGGAGAAGTAAAAAAGGGAAATATATTTTTTTCATTTTGTTTCAATTTTATGTGTCGTCATATAAAAGCGTTAACCAGCTTCGTTTGTTGAAATATTTAACATAACTATCCTTTAATAATTGTTTTTAAAAATAATTGCACACTTTCTGATTTTCCAATGGGTTCTAACAAGAATATAAAAAGGTTAACAGCAAGGGCAAGATACGTAGCCGGATGTTTTAGTTTTCCATATTTCAATGCACCAAGGAGCAACATTCCTATGATCAGTATTTGTGTAAAGTAAACAGGAAGCATGATATTTATGTTTGGAAAATCTTTAGAATGTATTTCAACATATACATTCTGTATTCCACGGGCAAGGGCTGGCATCATGATAATAAATACTGTTGATATAAGCCACCAGGCATGATTTTCCATTTCTTTTCTGTGAATGATACTTTTTATTACTGCAAACCCGAAGACTATCATCATTACAATTTCCACTGCAGCCACGCCAAAAAAGAACCAGGGTTGAAACGGCCCAAACTGTTCCGGTGTTGCTAATGCTTTTTGGGTTGTTACAATGTCTCTATACATCATACTCAGCGCTGTTAAACAAACACCTCCAGCTATGAACATGCCGATAATACCATTAGTTCTATGCCTGGACATTTGACCATGAGTAGCAAAATAGGGTTGAATGATCAGATAGATATACCATACTGTACCTGTCCAATAATGTATGTGAACGGACCATGCATTATCAGAAAAATCGCCCCAGTAATCTTTGAATATACCCAATTGCATAACGACCATTGGGATTAACATCCATTTGTATAGTGCCTTATACTTGTTCATCGGTTAGAAAAAATGTATTGAAAAATGGTCTTTGTTTAAATTACCGCCAACGACAGTTTGTGAAAAAACCAACTGTCTGCTATAAATGTACTCACAATGTAAATGAGTGCAAAGCAGTCTGTAATAAACTACTGAAACAGGTATTTGTCCCGATAGCCTTCGGGAAAATAAACAACACCCGTATCAACCAAATTATTGTTCAGAAAAATCATAAAAAAGAATAAAATTAATTTGGTTTTTTACACAACCTGTCCCGCTTTGCGGGAGTTCATATTGTGTGCCGTATTATTTTTATCCTTGCAATCCATATTTGTCAACAATAGCCTGCCTTTTCTCTGGAAACATTGTCACCCCAAATTTTTTATTAAGTTCGTTCATACGTTTCGCAATTGTCGGGTCAGCGGGTGTCAATTTATTTTGAACCATGTCTGGAATAATTTTGTGAAATAATTCCTCCAAAAAATCCTCAAAATTTTGGTTGAAGTACATGTCTATAAAACGCAATGGCTTTTCAGAAGCATTCCAAAATGTATGCTCAATGGCTCTTGGTCGCATATGCCAACCACCGGCTTGAATCTCATCAACTTTTCCGTCAACAATAACACTGGCTGTGCCTTCCAATACGAACATAACCTCATCTAAGTCTTTGTGTAAATGTGGTGCAGGTCCCATTTGTTTTGGTCTAACGGCAGTTTCAACGCAGGAAAATTGCATGTTTGTTTGAGAACTTCGTACCCAAGTACGAATATCAATTCCTCCAGGTCCAGCTTGTAAAGGTTC
>JBARSW010000121.1:0-1609 GCA_049644925.1 Chitinophagaceae bacterium
ACAGTCAACCAATACCTTTGCCAATACAGATGAAAATTGCTATAAATACCAGACAACTATCTGATGATTTCAGGGAGGGCTATGGGTATTTTGTTTTAGAAACAATGAAACGAATTACAGAATGCCATCCCGAGCATGAATTTATTTTCTTGTCTGACAGGCTTTTTAAAAATGAATATCAATTCGGAAATAATGTAAAGAAAGTTATTGCCGGACCATCAGCAAATCACCCTCTTTTATGGAAATGGTGGTATCATATTAAGGTGCCTGCAATATTGCGAAGACATAAGGTTGATGTATTTGTTTCCTGCGATGGCATTTGTTCTCTAGCCACAAAAGTTCCTCAGTGTCTTGTAGTGCCTGATCTGCCATTTTTGTACTCCCAATCTCATTTCAAAAAATCTCATCTTCTTTTTTATAAAAGAAATAGGCAGAAATTTTTGAACAAGGCAAATTCTATTGCAGTGATTTCTGAGTTTATAAAGAGTGATTTGCTTAAACATTATCAGATAAAAAATAAAGATGTAAGTGTTCTTAGTAGTGCTGTTAATCACATTTTTCAACCTGCCGGGGATGTAATAAAGAAAGAGGTAAAAGAAAAATATACAGGTGGCAAAGAGTATTTTGTTTATGCAGGAGATATTCATCACAAAAAAAATATCTTAAACCTGCTAAAAGCATTTTCTTTATTCAAGAAAAAACAAAAAACAGGGATGAAACTGGTTTTTGCCGGTAAGTTTACTGCCGGCAGTAAATCACTTTCAGAAAGTCTCCGGAATTATAAATTCAGGGATGATGTAATAATAACCGGGCATGTTGAAGAAGATGCTTTGGCTGCCATCATCAGTGCCGCTTATGCTATGGTTCATCCGGTAATTGGCGAAGGGTTTGCTTTTTCAGTGCTTGCTGCAATTAAATGCGGAGTTCCGGTAATAACTTCTGCAGGATCATCCATGCAGGAGATTGCAGGCGATGCTGCTTTATATACAGACTTTACGAATATCAACGCAATAGCTGAAAAAATGATGCTTTTATATAAAGATGAAAATCTGCGGAATAAACTGATGCTAAACACAAAAGAGCCTGCCGGAAATTACACTTGGGATAAAACAGCCACTCTTCTATGGAAGAGCATACTGAAAGCAGTAGAATGATTTTTTTTACCTTTACTGTCTTAAATATTATTATGAACAAATCTACCATTACGATCAATGTATTGACAGACGAGAACAGAATGCCCGACTCAATAACCTGGGCTGCTTCCGATACCAGTGCGGAGAATGTTCAAAAAGCAAAAGCCATGATGGTTTCTTTCTGGGATGGAGCAGAAAAAGCTGCCCTCCGGATTGATCTCTGGACAAAAGATATGATGGTGGATGAAATGGCCGATTTTTTTTACCAGACAATGATGACAATGGCCGATACGTATGGCCGTGCCACCAAATACCAGGATCAGGTAGATGAAATGAAAACTTTTGCAAAACAGTTTTATGAAAAATTCCGCCATAAACAGCTTAAGGAGAATAAAGCAGATTAAAGAAAGAACACTGCTTTTGGTCATTTGAATAAAAAGAACTGAATCTCTTCTTTTTGGTGTAATTTTTTAAAA
>JBARSW010000122.1:0-7436 GCA_049644925.1 Chitinophagaceae bacterium
TATGCAGAATCCAACAGATACCTTATTTGCCAAAATTGCTGAAACATTTTATAAAGAACAGGCAGCGCTTTTAGGGGAATGTAAGTTTTTATCAGGCGATATTTTTCACGAAGGAGCTGAAGCCAAAAATGTTAATGTTGTCGAAATTGGAAGATCAATTGTATCTGCAATTAAAAAATCAAATGCTGATGGTGTATGGGCTTTGCAGGCATGGGGGGGGAACCCGAACGATGCGATGATACGGTCAATAAACAAATCCGATATGTTAATTTTAGATTTGTATTGCGAAAGGGAAAAATCATTAGAAGGATGGAGTAATAGAAATTCATTTTCCGGAGTACCCTGGCTGTGGTGTAATATTATTAATTTCGGAGGAAATAGTGGATTAGATGGCGATTTAAAATTGTATGCAAACAAATTTTCTTCTACATGGAATAATACTTCAAAAGGAAATTTGTGTGGAATTGGTTTTATGCCCGAAGGCATAAACACTTCGCCAGCGATTTGGAATTTATTTTTTGAGCATACCTGGTCAAAGGATTCAATAAATATTGATAATTGGATAAAAAACTACACTTTCCGGAGATATGGAGCATACTCCATTCCAGCTCTTAAAGCATGGGAAAAACTATTAACTATTAACTATGGAAGTTTTAGTAACATTCATGACCAGGCACCATTTAATTCGGTATTAGAGGCGCTTCCGACATTAGACACCACAAAAATCAAAGCCAGATTGTTTGCAACTACAGGTAATCCATTTCCAATCGAAAAAATATTTTTTGTATGGGAGAACCTATTGAACGCTGCGAAAGATTGTAATAAATCTGATGGCTATGGATATGATTTGGTCGACATCACTCGTCAGGCTTTATCAGACGCAGGTAATGGTTTATATAAAAAAATTGTTATTGCTTATAAAAATAACAACAAACAAAAAGTAGAAGAACTTTCAAAAATGATGATTGATTTGTTTGATGATTTAGATGACATTTTAGCTACAAGACAAGAACTATTGCTGGGTAAATGGGTTAAACAATCACGGACTTATGGAAATTCGAAATCTGAATCGGATTTGTGCGAATACAACGCACGGTCACTAGTGACTATCTGGAGTGAACCCCGAACTTATCATGCTGATTATTCTAATCGTACATGGTCGGGATTAGTAAAAAATTATTATAAACATCGTTGGGAAATTTTTCTGACAGCTCTTAATAATGATAAAAATTTCAATGAGGACAATGTTAGAAATAACATTATTAACTGGGAATTGCTCTGGGTAAAACAAACTAATGGAAATTTCAATAGTGTGCCGAAAGGAAATTCAATAGCTATTTCTAAAAAGCTATTTACTAAATGGAATTATATTATTCGTCAATTGAATTAATCGAAAAGTGATTTCAAACACCTGGAACTTTATGGGTAATAAACTTGAAAATTAAATTAATAAAAATCACAGCTTAAGTACTCAACGATATTCGTATCAACAATTAAAACAATTATTATGCGACTTTCACGAATCAACATCTTTTTTATTGCAGTTTTATTGTTTAATAGTTCTATAAATGCGCAAACAAATAATCAATTAAAAAATCGAAGAACTGTAGCTGATACAAATCTTATTTTACCACCAGCCTGGGCATTTGGTATATTGTATGGTGGTTATACTGATCAGCAGGAAACCATTGATCGGATTGAGCAGATTAAGAAGCACAATTATCCAATTGACGCCTATTGGATTGATTCCTGGTTTTGGAGTTATGCTGAAAAAGGTATGGGACCAAAAAAATATATAGATTTTGTTGCTGACACCATCGGCTTCCCAAACAGGCCAAAAATGTGGGATTACATGAAAAAGAATAATATCAAAGGCGGATTCTGGACATGGGATTGCATACTGGAAACGGGGAACGAAAAGGCATTCAGTGATTTTAAGTCCCGAGGATATTTTTCTGGTACCTATATTGAAACCGGGGCATGGCATAATTACAGCAGAAGTACAGCCATGTTTGAGGCTGGGAGCGATCCTCAAAAGGGAACGCTTTGCGGAAATATTAATTTCGACGATGCCAAGGCTGTAAAATATTTTAAAGAAAGAATGAAGCATTTTTTTGATGAAGGTGCCGATTTCATCAAACTGGATAGAACATCTAAAATAAGCGTTTGTAAAACTATGTTTGAAATAAGCCAGGAGTTTGGTAAGGAAACAAAAGGCAGGGGATTTGTTTTGTCACATTCGTTTGACACCGAAAACGAAGAGTACAAAAAATACCCAACCAAATGGACAGATGATACCAGGTCGGATTGGAATATTGAACAACCAAACAAAAAATTTAATGCCTGGGTCCCTGCAGTTGCGCTTAAAGAAAATATTGCGATGTTTACTGACCCGAAAAAGCCAAGCAGTAAAATTCCATTTTTAACAAATGACCTTGGCGGTTTCGATAAGGGTATAGCGGAAAACCTGGATGAAGAACTATATATACGTTGGTTACAATTTTCGATATTAAATCCGATAACTGAAATATTTTCTCAACCGGAAAATAAATCGGCTAATATGGCATGGAACTATTCCTCAAGGGCAGATTCTATTTTCAGATTTTTTGCACAATGGCGTATG
This sequence comes from Chitinophagaceae bacterium, assembly GCA_049644925.1. GTDB lineage: Bacteria > Bacteroidota > Bacteroidia > Chitinophagales > Chitinophagaceae > JJ008. The sequence continues at coordinate 2,624 of JBARSW010000122.1, forward strand.
CAAATGTACCCCTACATCTATAGTTATGCTCACCGCAGCCGTATAGAAGGGAAGCATATGCTGGGGAAATTTCCGGAACACATTTATCAATATACTTTCGGGGATGAAATGCTGGTGGCGCCTGTTTATGAAAAAGGAGCAACTACACAAAAAATTTTTCTACCCAATGGTAAATGGATTAACTACTGGACCGGTGAGAATATGCAGGGAAATGCTGAATATACTGTTGCTGCACCCATCAATCAGATTCCACTGTTTGTAAAACAAGGTTCCATAATTCCAATGCGTAATTATGCTTCGTCTATTGAAAAAGGGAATAACAATATATTGATACTTCATATTTTTCCTGGGGAAAATGGAAGTTTCAATTTGGTGGAAGACGATGGTACAAGTAATGATTATCTCAAAGGCATGTATGCTTCAACAACTATTGAACTGAAAAACAGTTCAATTAAATTCACCCTGAACATAAACCCTTTAAATGGTAGTTATAAAGGAATGAACCTGACAAGAAAATGGATATTGAACATTCATTGCGATGAAACACCCAAAAAAATAATGCTGAATAATCAAAATATGAAATTCAGTTACGATAAAGTTAAAAGGATAGCAATTATTGAAACAACTAAGCGATTAGTAAAGCAATTGCAGGCTTTTGAAGTGAAATTTTAATGCATGACATTTTAATGGTAGAATAATATATACATAACTGAAAAATACTAAAGAGCTTGTATTAATTTCTATCGAGTACGCTTTATACTAAAATTTATTTGTATGAAAATTCCTTTATCTGTTAAGTTCTTTTTTCTTTTTCTATTTTTTACTAAAATTTCAGTTTGTGGCTTTACTCAGCCTTTTCATAATGTAAAAAATTATGGCGCTAAGGGAGATGGAAAAAATATTGACAGTGATGCCATCAATAAAGCTATTGAAGAAGCAGCAAAGACAGGAGGCGGAACTGTTTTTTTACCGGCAGGTACATACCTGAGTGGCAGCATTCGGATGAAAAGTAATATCAATATGTATCTGGATGCAGGAGCTGTTCTATTGGCGGCTCCCCAAAATGAAGAGTTAAAAGATTATTATGATAGGGCGGAATTTACTCACGGAGAAAAAAAGTATCAGGATGAAGGGCACTCTTACTTTGAAAATAGTTTGATCTGGGGCAGAAATCTCAAGAATGTGTCTATAACCGGACTGGGGATGATTGATGGTTTGGGATTGGCTCATGTTTGGGAATCAAAAAAGGGAATAACAGGATTGGCGAATAAAGCCATTTCACTTATTGAATGCACCAATGTAAAAATAGAAAGTATAACTATTTTCAGAGGAGGTTGGTTTGCCATTTTAACCACAGGTTGCAATTTAGTCTCGTTTAATAATTTAACCATCGATACCAACCGGGATGGGATAGATATTGATTGTTGTACAAACGTTATCGTTTCCAATTGCCGGGTTAACTCTCCAATAGATGATGCTATCTGCCCTAAAAGTTCTTATGCATTAGGACGAACAATTGTTACAGAAAATATGACCATTACAAATTGCCAGGTATCTGCTTACAGGTTAGGAACCTTACTGGATGGCACCTTCGTGGAAGAGCCTATTGTTTATTGGACATCTCGCAATGGTCGAATTAAATTTGGCACCGAGTCTAATGGAGGGTTTAGAAACATAGTTGTATCCAATTGCACATTTCGAAATTGTAAAGGGATTGCCATTGAATGTGTTGACGGGGGTATTTTAGAAAATATTTCTATTAACAATATTACAATGTATTATGTGGATGATTATCCAATTTATATCACTTTGGGAGATAGGTTGCGGGATCCAAATCCGGGTAAGTCAAGGGGTAAAAATATTATTATTTCGAATGTTGTTGCTTATGTTAATGATTCGCTTAGTGGTATTCATATTACCGGCACACCAACTTCGTACCTGGAAAATATCCGGTTAAGTAATATTAGTATTATTTATAGTGGCGGAGGAAAGAAATCAGACGGATTGTATAATTTTCCTGAATTGGGAAAAGATTACCCGGAGATTGGTGCAATAGCATCATTAAAAAATAATACCCCGGTCGTTAAAGTTCCATCGTATGGAATTTTTGCCCGACATGTAAAAGATTTAGAAATAGATAATCTTGCCGTTGGCTATATTAAGGAGGACCAACGCCCCGCCATGATTTGTATTGATGTTGATGGACTTGAAATTGATAAATTCAGGGCAAAAGTTGCAAAAGATATTCCGGTAGCACAATTTGAGAATGTTAGAAACCTGAAATGGCAGCAAACAGCAGTATTTGAAAATAGCCTGTTAGCAATGCATGATGGTAAATGGCGATTAATAAAAAAAGGGAAGGATTATAAACTTTATAACCTGGAAGTTGATAAAGATTGTACTAACAATGTAGCGTTAAAAAATTCCGGGATATTAAAAGTTATGATTAAAAAATTTGCTGCAGTGTTTATGCCTTCGTGGAAGGGGGATTTAAATAGCAATTAAGCTAATTTTCAATTATATGAAAGGGTTATTTAGTATAATCAAACTACTATTATTTTGGGGGATACAGAATGCTATTTCTCAATCATATACTTCATTGACGGAACGAGTTCGATTTATTGCAGACAAATACAACCAAACTTTATTTGGTAAAAATGTATTTGTGTTTGATACTACAATGGATATGAAGGAGGTGCAACTTTTAATTGATTCAATTCATGCTAATCAAACCAAACGGAATAGTGAGTTTTCCCGTAACCGTTATGCGTTACTTTTTAAGCCAGGCACTTATAAGCTGGATGTAAGAGTAGGTTATTATATGCATGTAATGGGTTTAGGAAGTTCTCCGGAAGAGGTGGTAATTGTTGGGGCTGTAAGGTCCAATTCAATGCATGGTGGTCATGTACTGACAAATTTCTGGCGAACTGCAGAAAACTTAACAATTGTTCCCACAATTGACTCAGCCAATACCTGGGCTGTTTCACAGGCGGCATCTTTGCGTCGTGTATATGTAAAAGGAGATTTGAAATTACACGATGGACCTTCAAGTGGTGGGTTTATGGCAAATTGTAAAATAGATGGAACAGTATTTTCAGGTTCACAGCAGCAGTGGTTTTCAAGGAACACAGAATGGAAAAAATGGAATGGTGGCGTTTGGAATATGATGTTTGTTGGCGTTGTTAACGCTCCAGAAGAGAATTGGCCGGAAAAGCCATATACGGCAATCAATGAAACTCCTCTTGTTCGAGAAAAACCGTACTGGAATTATTTCGATGGAAAATATTTTCTGAAAATTCCTGCATTGAAGCAAAACACAATTGGTATTAATTGGAATAACCAAAATGGGGAAGAGAAGTCAGTATCAATTGATGAATTTTATATAGCAAACCCTGATTTTGACAATGCAAAAACAATTAACAAAGCATTAAAAAAAGGGAAGCACATTCTTTTTACTCCCGGGATTTATTTATTGGAGAAGAGCCTGAAAATTAAACGTAGTGGAACAATCATCATGGGATTCGGGATGTCAACTTTGGTTCCTGAAAAAGGAAATAAATGTATTGAAGTTTCTGATGTTGATGGCGTAACTATTGCAGGGTTGCTGATTGATGCAGCAATAAAACCTTCTGAGACTCTTATGCAAGTTGGACAAATCGGATCGAAAAAAAGTCATGAAGAAAACCCTGCATTTTTGTTTGATTTATTTTTTCGGGTGGGTGGGCCGCATGTAGGGTCTGCGGCAAATTGTTTGCAGATCAACAGTAATAATGTTTGTGTTGATCATGTATGGCTTTGGAGAGCCGATCATGGAGTTGGTGTAGGCTGGGATAAAAACAAATCTGCCAATGGTTTGATTGTAAATGGTAACAACGTTACCATCTATGGGCTGTTTAATGAACATTTCCAGGAATATCAAACGCTCTGGAACGGAGAAAAAGGACGAGTTTATTTTTATCAGAGTGAAATGCCTTATGATCCCCCAACTGTTGATTCCTGGAAACACGGCCAAACATATGGATATGCATCATACAAGGTTGCAGATCATGTAAAAAGCCATCAGGCATGGGGTGTAGGTATTTACAATGTATTTTACAATGCCCCTGTTATTGTAGATCAGGCTATTGAAACACCCCGTGAAATTGAAAACAGCTTTTACCATAAAGTTATTTTTTGGTTGAATGGGAATAAAGAAAGTGTAGTGAAAAGCATCATCAATGGCAAGGGTGGAAGTGTTAATAGTTCGAACAGAAAAGCGACAATGGAATAATTTGAAAAAAATAAAAAAGATATTTTCCCAATTTGTTAACAGACGATAGTACTAATTAAAAAAAATTAGGGTTGATAAATTTTATCCTTCCAAATGGATAGAGAAGACAATCATCCTGGATTGAATCTTATCAAAAACATTGGAGAAACGGAGAGCTTCATCTCTTGCATGCAGGTTGCGTAATCCGTTACTTATTTTAATTTCCGGAGAGAAGATAAAGCTGGGAAAATAAAAATTAAAACCGATGCCAAACTCAGGGCCATAATCATATCTTTCAATTTTTACCAGTTCTTCCGCTTTTTTAGCCCTTGCATTACTGGCCATATCTATATCTGCCTTAAAGCCGGCAAGTGTATATACCCTGAAATTACCAATTCGGTCACTCTGAAATTTTATTTGCAAAGGGAAAGACATGATAATGGATTCAACTTTTTTAACAGGCTCCAGAGAACCATCAATGTCCGGTTGTTTTAGTTTGTATGAAATATTTCTTTCTACAAACATTAATTGCGGATTGAAACGTAATTGAAAACGGTTGGATAA
>JBARSW010000123.1:0-4004 GCA_049644925.1 Chitinophagaceae bacterium
CGGCTGTAGTGCTACTATCATTGTCTGTTGCGTCGCACACTTCGGCGTTCTGTAATTCTACTCAGCATATTATACATAGGTTGTAAAGAACATAGTTTCTGCGAAGTCGGAGATTTCACTACTTAGATTATTCTCGGTAAAAATTAACTTTACAAAAACCAATAATAATAAAGTCAGAAAAGTTGTCTTTTACTTCAAAATTAATATATCCATATATCAGATTTTTGTCTGCCGGGAATTCTTCTGGTTTGTAATAATGTGCCAAATGAATAGCTTGTAAACTATTACTTAGTTTTTTTTCTTCAAATTTTATATTCTCTCGATTTGATATTAGATGATTATCTTTTGTAGTAATACAACTTGAAATTGTGTATGAATATTTTTTATCTTTTAATTCAAAACCAGAAGTAATAATGGTTGCACCTACCCAGGGCCATGCACCTATTTTTACCTTTAAGTCGTTTCCAGCGGATGTATGTGCAATGCCCTTAAAATCAACTAAAAATTCCTTTGCCTTTATCGGTTTATTGCTTTTATAAAAAAAACAATTATCCCATATATTATATTTCGTAATTGAGTCTAAACTGTGGTAATATGGTGTATAAGTTGGAAGTGTGCCGGGTATTCCTTTTTCAAATGGGTCACCTAAATCAGTTGTATTAGAAGGATTAACTTTTAGATTTTTGTTTTGTGGTTCAATTTCCTGAATATTTGTTACTTGTGTTATTTGTTTAACGAATTCTTCGCTTTGCATTAAAAGAGTATTATCATTCAGTAAGGATAATTTGAGAAAACTATTTACTACAAGGTTATTTCCTTCTATTTGTCCTGTTTCTTTAAATGAACCATCATTGATAAACATACCTCCACCAGCATTCTCAATTCTGGAGTAGTTAATTAAATAACCCTGTCCTATTTTGCTAATATTAATCCTTTCTTTAACACCTCCTCTATCACCTCTTTTTGGAAACCAATTACCAATAAATTTATCTCCATTATTTGAGTTGTTAGGTGTTGTAGAAGCGGTATTAAATACATCCTTCGTGCCATTTTTATATTGAATCATGAAAACATTCGACTTTTCGGCTGTATATGTTGGTCCTTCCTGATTATCCCATTTTTTATATTTTATTTGGTCAGTTGTAACCTCTAATACCTTGGCTTTTATTTCATCGCCATTCTTTAGTATGATATTATCTTGAGAATAACCAATGTTTGTCAAAAGCTGAAACAAACAATAAAGCAGAATAATTGGGGTGTATTTTTTCATAATGCTATTTTAGAATTAGATTAATGCTGAATCAAAATAAATCGTTGATATTAAGTCAAGGAATAAAATTAGTCTTGTTTTTTGCTCATCATTGCCCCGAACCCCGAAGTGTGCGACGCAACAGGCGATGCCATGAAAAACTGAAGTTGGGTACAAAACCTTAACTCATCCAATTCACCCCCGCTTCTGCATTCCACTTCGTGGTACTCTTTTTTAATTTTGTCCAGAATTCAATTGAACTTTTTCCGGTGATATCACCAACTCCAAACTTACTTTCATTCCATCCACCAAAAGAGAAAGGTTCTCTTGGTACAGGCACACCTACATTCACACCAATCATACCGGCACTTGCACGGTCAATGATGTATCGGGCCATGCCGCCATTTTGTGTAAACACGGAAGCCGCATTACCATAAGGATTCGCATTTTCAATCGCTAATGCTTCATCAACCGTATTAGTTCGCATAATAGAAATAACAGGACCGAAAATTTCTTCTTTGGCTACACTCATGTTTGGTGTTACATAATCAATCACCGTAGGGCCAACATAAGTACCGTTTTCTTTTCCTTTTACTGTTACATTGCGGCCATCGACTAAGATTTTTGCTCCATCTTTTTCAGCTTCGCCGATATATCGTTCAATCCGTTCTTTACTTTCTTTATTGATTACTGCACCAAGATTTTCTCCTGGAATAATTTTTCTGGCTTCTTCACAAATTTTTTCAATGATGCTATCCACATTTCCAACGCCAATCATAGCCGATGCAGCCATACAACGTTGTCCCGCACAGCCGCTCATACTCGCCGCAACATTCTGCGCCGTCATTCCCGGAATTGCATCGGGCAAAACCATTAAATGATTTTTTGCTCCGCCTAAGGCTAATGCTCTTTTAAAATTTTTGGTTGCTCTTTGATAAACTATTTTGGCAACTTTGGTAGAACCAACAAAGGAGACAGCTTCAATACCCGGATGGTCGCAGATAGCATCTACAATCTCCACATCACCATGAATGATATTGAAAACACCGTCGGGTAAGCCAGCTTCTTTTAATAATTCGGCAATCTTGCCACAACACAGCGGTACTTTCTCTGAAGGTTTCATAATCATACAATTTCCGAGTGCAATGGCATTGGGTAGTGTCCAGTTGGGAACCATTGCCGGAAAATTAAAGGGAACGATGGAGGCCACAACGCCCAACGGCACATGTTCTGTTCTGCATTCTACACCTTTGCTTACTTCCAATATTTCGCCTGTAACTAATTGTGGTAGTGAGGTGGCAAATTCTGTTAGTTCAATGCACTTTTCTATTTCAGCCACAGACTCTCCGTATGTTTTTCCGTTTTCTTCGCTGCAGAGTTCAGCAAGTTGTTTCAGGTCCCTTTCCAGCAATGTTTTATAGCGGAAAAAAACCTGCACTCTTTCTTTTATGGGAGTTTTGCTCCATGCGGGGAAAGCGGCTTTGGCTGCTTTTACAGCCATATCCAAATCATTCGCTGTTGACAAGGGTACGGTTGACAAAGAATTACCATCAAGCGGTGAGATAACATTCAATGACTTTTGAGAGGTGGCATCTACAAATTTTCCATTAATGTAATTCTGGACAGGGGAGTATTTCATAAAGCTTATTTATTTAAAATCGTCAACTATAAATATACTTAATTTAACGAAGTTTGCAAGCTAAAGCCCTCTATTTCAATGACACCTGAAAGAAGAGATAAACTAAATGATGTATTATCTAAACGGCAGTCAAACCTGACTGTTGTGCTGGAAAATGTTTTTGATCCTCATAATATATCTGCTGTAATGCGGACTTGTGATGCAATAGGTATCCAGGAGATTTATATTTTGAATACTAAAATACCACTTCATAAAAAATGGGGTGCCAGAAGTTCATCCAGTGCAGCCAAATGGCTAACTATACATCAATTTGAAAATGCAGCAGAATGTTTCGCTTTGCTCCGAAAAAATTATGCAAAAATTTTAACCACCCATTTAAGCAGTGATGCGATAGGTTTATATGAAATTGATATGACGCAACCCATTGCGCTGGTATTTGGTAATGAACACAGCGGTGTAAGTGATGAAATAAGGGATTTGGCAGATGGAAATTTTATCATTCCACAGGTGGGGATCATACGATCGCTGAATATCAGTGTGGCCTGTGCGGTTACTTTGTACGAAGCTTTCCGGCAAAAGAACAATGCCGGGCAGTACAACCAGCGTAGCCTGGATGACGTCAGGTATAATGAGCTTTTTAAAGAATGGGAGGAAAACAAGAGGGACGAAAACATTCAATAATCTATACTTAATATTCAATTTGCAATGCGGAGGAATTTTCTGATTATATTTTCATTATTTATCTCAGGTTTTGTTTTCGGGCAGGAAATAAAAAGTGTAAAGATTTCTGAGGTTGAAAAAATTATTGCGGAGAGTAAAACTCCGTTGATTGTAAACTTCTGGGCTACCTGGTGCATGCCTTGTGTTGAGGAACTTCCTTATTTCCAGCAGGAAGTGAAAAGACATGAGAAAGACAGCCTTAAGCTGTTGCTTGTCAGTCTTGATTTTAAGGAAGATTTCCCCAATGGTATTTCAATTTTTGCCGTAAAAAGAAAAATTACATTTCCCATTTTATGGTTGAATGAGACGAATGCAGATTATTTCTGCCCGAAAGTAGATTCAAAATGGTCCGGATCAATTCCTGCTACACTTTTTATTAATAATAATAAAGGTTAC
>JBARSW010000124.1:0-5785 GCA_049644925.1 Chitinophagaceae bacterium
GCAAGACACCTCTTTATTGGATGAAGCAATTATTACCGCCAATAAGTACCCCAACAAAACATCACTTACCGGAAAAGTTGTTACTATCATCACCCGGGAACAACTGGAAAGAACGGGTGCTAAAGATTTAGCACAAATATTAACTGAGCAGGCGGGTGTAATGATCAGTGGTGCTAACAGTAATGCTGGAAAAGACAAAAGTGCTTATCTGCGGGGGGGCTACATTTCTCATACATTAATTACCATAGACGGCATCCCCGTATATGACCCATCAGGCATTGGTGGAAATTTCGACTTAAGAAACTTTGCTGTAAGTAATATTGAGCGGATTGAAATTCTGAAAGGAAGCCAATCCACCCTGTATGGAAGTGATGCTATTAATGGAGTAATAAATATTATTACTAAAAAAGTTTCGAACAAACTTCTTACAGGCAGTTCTACTATAAGCTATGGGAGTAATGCAACCACCAGAGCCAATGCAGTTATCAATGGAAAATCGGGAATTATTGATTACAATACATCTTATTCTTTTCACTATACAAAAGGAATAAATGAAACAATTAATAAACCAAACTTTCCTGTTACAGACAGAGATAAATTTCAACAAAGTAGTTTTCAATCCGTTTTAGGTATCAAACCAACAGAAAAAATTTATATCCAGCCCTTTTTTCGATTTAGTAATATAAAAGGAGATATTGACCAGGGGGCATTTACCGATGAACTTGATTATACTTACCGGCAAAAAAGCTGGCAAACAGGAGTAAGAAATGAATTCACTTTTGGAAAAATGAAATTGAATGTGTTGTATAATTATAATAATATCAATCGCATTTATACAGATGATTCGGTAAAAAGCAGGAATGGATATGATATTTATTCACGGGGTACTTATAAAGGTTCAGAGCATTTTGCAGATGCTTACCTGAATTCTCCGTTAAACAAACAAGTAAAAGTTATCGCAGGACTTGACTACCGGTTTGCAAAGAGTGACCAGGATTTTTTATCCATCGGTACGTTCGGCCCATATAATATAAAATACGCAAACGACAGTCTGCATCAAAGACAAATCGGTTTATACACGGCCATTAACTGGAATCACCACTCCGGTTTTACACTTGAACTGGGCGGTCGCCTGAATAATCATTCTTCCTATTCAAACCATTTTGTTTTTAATTTCAACCCTTCTTTATTGATTCATAAAAAGGTTAAATTTTTTGCTAATCTTTCTTCCGCCTACAGAACTCCTTCTTTGTACCAACTCTTTTCTGAATATGGAAACAAGAACCTGCAACCTGAATCCGGCTTTACGGCAGAAGGCGGTGTGCAATATTTTTCAGCCAATAATAAATTTACCGGAAGAGCAGTTGCCTTCAACCGGAAGGTAAAAGACATTATTTTCTTTTTCTACAACACCACCACCTATTCTTCGCAATACATTAACCAGGACAAACAAAAGGATTATGGATTTGAACTGGAAGCAAATTTTAAAATAAACGGAAACACAAACTTTAAAGCATTCTATACATATACCACCGGTGAAATAACTACCAAAATTGCCGGTAAAGACACAACGTATAATAATTTACTTAGGAGACCTGAATCAATTTTTGGTGTTAATCTATCAGGTAAAGTTGGTAAACATTTATTGGTAAGTTGCAATATTATCAATACAGGCAAGCGGGAAGATGCTTATTTTGAAAACACCAACTATGCAACGGTTTACACAACACTTGAAAGTTATATCCTCTGCGATATATATGCGGAATATAGTTTTACAAACAGTAAATTGAAAATTTTTACTGATTTAAGGAATGTTACAAACAGCAAATACAGTGAGATAGTTGGTTTTAATACAACTGGATTCACTGGGTACGGAGGAGTCCGGTTTTCATTTTGATAAAATAAATTGAATGAACCAGGTAAAAATAAAATATTGTCAGAACTGCCATACCAAATTTGAATGCAATGCTGTAAACATAACAAAATGCCAATGCTATGGCATTGTTTTAACTGAAGAACAACTTGCAAATATCAAAAAGCAGTTTACTGATTGTCTTTGCAGGGAATGCCTGAAAAAACTTATTGATGAGCCCGGACTAAAGGGAAAAAATACTTAACACGATATTTACCTTTGTAAAAATCATTAACCATGCAATTTCAACTAACAGAATTTCTTACACTCAGCTTTACACTTTTTGCTGTAATAGATATTATTGGTTCCATACCCATGCTGATCTCCATAAAAGAAAAAACAGGCCGTTTAAAAGAATGGAAAATAACATTGATCTCTGGTGGGCTGATGGTTCTGTTTTTCTTCATGGGAAAACCATTTCTTAATGTTCTTGGTGTAGATATAAAATCATTTGCTGTAGCCGGTTCTATTGTAATTTTTATTTTAGGACTTGAAATGGTACTGGGCATTGAATTTTTCAAAGCTGATAGTTCCCCCTCTTCCAGTACAGTTGTCCCAATTGCTTTTCCACTAATTGCAGGAAGTGGAACACTAACTACTATAATGTCACTCAAAGCCACATTTGAAAGAACGGATAAAAATGAGTTTATGATTTTGCTGGCAATTTTAGCTAATCTTATTGTTATATACCTGGTATTAAAATCGCTGAAGTTTATTGAAAAAGCACTTGGTAAATCGGGTTTATTAGCCGTAAGAAAATTTTTTGGCGTAATATTGCTCGCAATTGCCATTAAGGTATTTGCAGCTAATGCCCCTGGATTGATTAAATGACCTAACCCTCTCCATAAATGTAGAGGAGAATTAGGCCTCGTAGTACAATGGATAGTATAAGAGTTTCCGAAGCTCCAGATACAGGTTCGATTCCTGTCGAGGCTACAAAAAACCCAAATAGAATCTATATGGTTCTTTTGTTAATTTAATTTTTCTTTTCAATTTCTGAGCAATGCAGCAGCACACCAAAGAAGTGGCGCCTGCCCATGAAAATCACCGGTCAGACGTTTCCTTTCAATATAATATTGCTTGCTATTACCTGCTCCAGTCCCTTCGCACACATCAGTAATTTCTGCTTTTTCATTTATGTATTCAATCAACGAAAGCCAGGCTTTACGGGCTGCTTTTCCATATGTTCCCTTATTCAGCCATCCGTTTTTAACTCCTGTAATCATAGCAAAAGCGAACATACCTGTTGAAGATGTTTCCTTCCATGAAGCAGGGTCATCTACCAACTGCCGCCACATACCATCTTCTGCCTGGCACCGAAGTAATGATTTCATCATTATTTTATAGCCTTTCATGATGCGGGGGCGATCAGGGTTAGTAGCAGGTAAAACTCTTAATAACTCGGTCATTCCTGCTACCATCCAACCGTTGCCCCTTCCCAAAAAGAATGGCGAAGAAGGTGCATGGTAAAACAGTCCGTTTGGCTTTTGTAATGAGTCAAGATACATCACCATTTCTTTGGCTGCACGGTTAATATATTTTTCATCCCCTGTAACCCCGTATGCCTGCGATTGTACAAGGCTAATCATATACATGTCATCAATCCACAATCTTGTTTGCCAGGTAAATCCTTTATTATACCATTCATAAGATTGAGGAACTACCCGTGGACCAACTGGTTTACCCCATTGAGTATCAGCATACATTTTTCCCAGGCTGAAATATTTTTCATCTTTTGTTTGCTGATAAATTTCTAAAGGAATACTTCCAAATACGGTATAATCTACATGATCGGGAACAGGCAATAATGCGGCTTCTTTATCAAACAATGGTAAGAATCGTTCAACTAATTTACTCCTCAATTCTTTATTATTTGTTACCCTGGCAAACGTAAGTGCCCCATACCAGGTACATACTTCAAAATAAGGAATATGGGCAACTGAACCACCACCATATAAACCATGCGGTGATATAAGAAATCGTTCGGAAATTCTATTGCCTACTTCTTCAGGTGATTTACCGGCCGGCCACTTCTCAAACACTCTTTGAGAATAAATGCAGTTTTGAAAGACAGTAATTATTATTACTACAATAAATAATTGTTTTAAAAAGTTCATGTTACTGATTATTTAAAGTATCTCGCTGCAAAATCCAAAAAGTACGGCCAGTTAGGCCCAACAGTATGCCCGCCATTGTGCTGGCGGAATGCAATATCTCCATTGGTTAAAGTTGTTTGTTCAGGTGGAAATTCCGTGGCACCTAAATTTTTTTTCCCTAACAAAGTATAAACCGGGCCTGCATGAACACCACCCAAAAACATTCCTTTTGCATCCACCCACCTGCCTTCCACATTAGGAGAACCTGAACTGATAAATATCGGGCGGGGAGCACATAATGCAACCAGTTGATGGGCATCGACAGGCAAATCATTTGGCGTTAATGATCCTGCATATTTGATAAAATTACCGGCAAACCAATGATACTCTCCTGATGAGGCAAGGTTCTCTACCTGCTCGCCAAAAACACGGCGCAATATTTTGGCACCACCTGCTCCGGATGAACCGATACATCCGATTGTGATTCTTGGTTCATAAGCCATCGTAACAATGGCCGCTTTTCCATATCTTGACAATCCTTCAATAGCAATTTTTTTTGCATCAACTGATTTATCTGTTTCAAAATAATCTATTGCCCGGCTGGCACCCCAAGCCCAGGCCCGAAGGCTTCCCCAATCATCAGGTTTGCGGTACAGACCTTTATTGCATAAGCCAATAATACCTTGTGTTAATCCTGCACCGTTATCAGCCTGGTAACTGGTGGGTACAATGATGGCGAAGCCCCAGCCTCTTTCCAATACCTGTTGTTGCCAGCTTTTTTCAACTACTGCTCCTGCAGGTGGTGGTGGTGGTCTGAAGCCCGCAGGAAAAATAAATCCAAACTCCATAATTACAGGAACAGGTCTATTTAAATTTTTAGGAGTAGTTAATGAAAGTTGTATGGCTACTTTTATTTGAGGATATGCTGCATTATCAACATGACCGAGTAAATTTTTTGTAATAACAGGTATGCCGGCAATGATTGTATCAATTGAATTGGTTATCTGCCAGTTTACTTTTGGTGTATTTTTTGGCACACGGCCATAAATTTCTTTATCAAACTCTTCAACAATTTCTGGGCGGCGTTTATTCCACCATGTTTTTGTATTTGTTACTTTCCTTTTATTCTCTAATGTAAGTGGGTCGGGCAGTGAGGTGTACTGCGTTGCTTTCGATTCATCTGTATTTGCTGCATTAGCAGCGGATGGATTGCCCGATGGCCCTGGCCTTGTTGCAGTAATATTTAATTGAGAAAGCATATTTTTATAATCTGCCTGTGTGGCCTGTTGCTGAAGCTTTGCTGCTTTATCTCTGTTCTGCCAGTCTTTTATATGTTCTGCCACTTCAATCAACGGTGCATTCCATATATCTTTTTCATTTTGTTTTATATAAACAAGCAATTTATTATGTTCGGTAATTTCAACATTTAAACCATTACCACCACCTACACCATGAAATAAAATTACCAGCAGTGAGTTGGTTTCAACAGCTTTCTTTACCCATTCTATCATTTGATCCGCAGTATGATTGTTTACCATGTAACAATCAACATTATACAAATCAACTTGGTCTATCTTATGCATTTCATTCCTTACGGCTCTTGCAGCTACAAAATCATCTTTCATTCCAGTGATGAATAGACTGTCCTCTACTTTCATATCGCCACAGGTGTAAGCAAATGTTCTTTTGTTTTTTCCATCTACTGCTGCCAGGAATGTATTGGTCATATAGATCTCATCTCTTATTTTCTTGACAGTATAAGTGCTCATGTCATATT
>JBARSW010000125.1:0-6737 GCA_049644925.1 Chitinophagaceae bacterium
TTATCGGCATGCCTACCTGGGATGGTATCAACTTTAACAAACCGGAGTACAAAGGAGTAGAAATAACATATAGTACACCATTTTATCATCCAAAAACGGATAAAACAAGCCTGAGCATAATTGGACATTTTAACAATATCATGTTTGCAAGACCCAGTGACATGGTATTCCGTGGATATGAAGTAACCTGGAAATATGCCCGGCTATTATTACAATATGAACTCGATATTGCCTCAAACCTTGGCAATAAACAATACAAACTTTTTACTGACTTCGATATTCAACCTGTCATAAATAAACAGAGTATGACACTGGATTACTTTGAAAATAAAAAACTCTCCTTCCTGAAATCTCTTGATGGAGTGATTAAAACTATTTATTGATGTTTTCCCTTCTAAAGGTCATTTTTTGATTCTCATTCATTGTGAAAATAAATCATTCTATAGGTTATAAAATAATTTTCAATTGGCTCAAAACAAAAAATTTAAAGGCCTTCCCCTTCCAGCAACAAACCTGGCAACATATCATCAATAAAGAAAGTGGCCTGGTAAATGCCCCCACCGGTTGTGGCAAAACATATGCTGTTTTTCTGGGAGCAGTTATAGATTTCATAAATCAGCATCCTGATAATTACAAAGTAAAAAAGAATAATGGCCTGCAACTTTTATGGATTACACCATTAAGGGCATTGGCAAAAGATATAGGCCGGGCAATGGAAGAAGTGATAAATGAATTGGACATGAACTGGAAAATTGGCATCAGGAATGGTGATACCTCAACAACCGAGAGAACCCGGCAAAAAAATCAAATGCCGGAAGTGCTGATCATTACACCAGAAAGTCTTCATTTGCTCCTGGCACAAAAAAATTATTCAGTTCATTTTTCATCACTGAAAATAATTGCAGTTGATGAATGGCATGAACTACTGGGCAGCAAACGGGGTGTTCAGGTAGAACTGGCCATCAGCCGGATTGTGGGATGTATGGAGTCAGAAGTCGGAAAACTGGAGTCGGGAGTCGGGAGTCGGAAAACTTCAAATTTCGGCTCACGAATAAGTATTTGGGGAATTTCGGCAACTATCGGAAACCTTGATGAAGCTAAAGAAGTTTTACTGGCACCTTTGAAGAAAGAGGGAGTTATTATTAAAGCCAATATCAAAAAGACGATTGAAATTGAATCCATTTATCCGGATGAAATAGAAAAATATCCCTGGGCAGGTCATCTTGGTATTAAACTGGCACATAAATTAATTCCCATTATTCTGCAAAGCAAAACCACACTCATCTTTATTAATACAAGAGGAATGAGTGAAACATGGTACCAGACCATTTTAACTCTTTGCCCTGAATTGGCAGGTTCCATTGCATTGCATCATGGTTCTATTGACAGGGAATTAAGAACATGGATTGAAGACAATCTTCATTCAGGTAACCTGAAAGCGGTCGTTTGCACGGCCAGCCTTGACCTTGGTGTTGATTTTCGGCCAGTAGAAACCGTTATACAGGTTGGTTCGCCAAAAGGAGTAGCCCGGTTTGTGCAACGTGCCGGCCGCAGTGGACATAGTCCGGATGCTATTAGTAAAATTTATTTTCTGCCCGCACATTCGCTGGAACTGGTGGAAGCCGCTGCTTTGAAAGATGCTATATCAGATAATATTCTCGAAAGCCGTGAACCTAGACTGCTTTGCTATGATGTACTGTTACAATACCTGAATACCATTGCTATATCAGATGGTTTTTTACCTGATGAAACATACAAAGAAGTAACATCAACATTCTGCTACAGGTATCTGACAAAAGAAGAATGGCAACAAATACTTTACTTTATCACCGAGGGTGGCAAAGCCCTGCACCAGTATGACGATTACAAAAAAGTAATAATAGACAATGGAGTCTATAAGATAACCAGTCGTAAACTGGCTATGCAGCACCGCCTTCACATTGGCACTATTGTTAGTGATGCTATGATGAAAGTAAAATTTATGACAGGTGGCTATATTGGTGTGATAGAAGAATATTTTATCTCCCGGTTAGTTCCTGGTGATGTATTTACACTGGCGGGCAGAAACCTTGAGTTTGTGATGATAAAAGATATGACAGTGCTGGTAAGGAAATCAAACGCTAAAAAATCAATCGTACCAAGCTGGAATGGCGGAAGAATGCCATTGAGTGCTAATTTGGGAAAAAAGTTGAGGGAAACATTGGACAAGTCCACCGTCATTAGTCAACAGAATATATCAGAACTAGAAATTCTGAAGCCGCTGTTTAGTTTACAACAAGAACTTTCTCATGTACCTAAGAAAAATGAGTTACTGATTGAGCATATAGAAACCAAAGATGGCTTTCACCTTTTTGTCTATCCCTTTGAAGGAAGATTTGTGCATGAAGCAATGGCGGCAATATTGGCTTATCGTATCTCCCGCATCAAACCCATTACTTTTTCAATTGCTATGAATGATTATGGTTTTGAATTATTAAGCGACCAGCCTATCCCGGTAGATGATACGAATGTGTATGAACTTTTTTCACCCGATGATCTGCTTAACGATATTCAGCGAAGTGTAAACAGTACAGAAATGGCCAGGAGAAAATTCAGGGATATAGCAGTAATCGGGGGACTGATTTTTCAGGGAATGCCGGGTGAAAAAAAGAAAGCCCGACACCTGCAATCTTCCGCTTCGTTGTTGTTTAATGTATTCAGTGAATATGATCCGGATAATATTTTGCTCCGCCAGGCTTTCCAGGAAGTGCTGGACCAGCAAATGGAAGAAGTTCGCTTGAGAGATATGTTACAAAGAATACAGCTTTCGAAAATTGTTATTACCTACCCGGAACAATTAACTCCTTTTTGCTTTCCAATAAAAGTGGATAGTGTGCGGGAAGAACTTTCTTCAGAAAAATTAGAGGACAGGATTAGAAAAATGCTTGCTGGTTAGTAAAAAAACCTTTGCGTTCGCTGCGGTAAATAAACGCTTTACCTTTCGCTCTGTTCCGTTGTGTTCGCTGTGGCTAATAAATAAATATTTATTCTACTCAACTAAAATTCACTGCTGCCAATATTTAATTCTTACTTAGATTTGCTGAATCCATAAATGCAAAATCCCGTTCCACATAACATCCGCAACAATACGCTTTGGGTATCACCAGAACGTTGTATACTTTGGGAAGAGGAAAATACATTGATACTGGCAGACCTGCATTTAGGTAAAAGCGGACATTTCAGAAAAGCCGGAATTGCCGTTCCACAAACATTATATAAAGCAGACCTGCAACGGCTCATTGCACAGCTCTATTTATACAAAGTGGAGAGGATTATTATTGCCGGAGATTTTACGCATAGTACCTATAATAAAGAGCTTGACCTTTTTCTGAAATGGAGAAAAGATTTTTCCTCCCTTCACATAGACTTGGTAAAAGGTAATCATGATATACTGGATAATACCTGGTATAAGGAAGCAAACATAAAAATCAGTAACTGGAAATTAAAAGTCGGCCCGTTTATTTTCCTGCACGACCTGAATGCAGAAAAGAAACTTACAAAAGAAGAAGAAAAACTATATCGTTTCACCGGGCACCTTCATCCGGGAATTAAGCTGAAAGGACAGGGTAGGCAATCATTGAAATTTCCCTGCTTTTATTTCACTAAGAACTATTGCATTTTACCGGCATTCAGTCGTTTTACCGGAACTTATAACGTAAACCCGGTAAAAGAAGATACCGTATTTGCTATTGTGGAAGATGGATTAGTGAAAATTCCTTAATGCTTTTTCCGCAGTTGGTTGTAATCAAGAAAATAAATAAACCTTACAGTAAATTCATTACCGTGTTTCAGGTCAAACATCTGGCCCAGGTTACGCAGATAATTATTTTTGCCATTTACAGTCAGCACTTCATCATCTCCCAACCAGTTTTTATATCCTGCAATCAAACGGCTTCCATAACGGAAATCCCAGGTAAAAAAAGCATCGAGGTTAAAAACATTCACATTATCGTAATGAGTATATCCGGTTTTGGGTAGTGGATTACCTTTTGCATCCACATTGGCAAACCGGTTAAAGTTCAGCCGGCTGAGATAATGCCTTGCCCTTAATGTAAGATTGATCCTTGACGAAAAATTATAAATTCCGGATAAGACAGAAGTATTATCAGTAAAATCAACAAAGGCGATGATGGGCTCTCCATTGTTTTCACGGCCAGCTGAAATAATATAATCGGTCTCTGCTTCCTGGGTATGCGATAACTCTAAAGAAAACCGGTTACCAAATCGATAACGGATACCACCGCCTATGGAATAATAATCTTTATTTGGTGCAGAATTGAAAAAATCTGCGAATAGAAAATTGTAATTGGCAAATAGTTTTTTACGGCTGTCAGTACTTCCATTCAAAATTAAATATCCATAGGATGGTCTTTTAACAAAACGCTGATAAGTTGCAGGGTCCCCCAATACAAAGTAATCATGTTGATCAGGCAAATAGCCGGCCGTAAAAGATACATCCCAGAAATTTCTGAATAACCAAAACCCTTTCAAAAAAATCTTAGAATCAGTAAAAGCACCAATTGGTTTATACAATTCAGCATATCGTGCAGAAAAGGTATAATTATATAATAAAAAATTAGTAGTGGGTGTAAACTGGCTGTAAATAATATTTGTGGTACCGACAATTTCATTAGGAGCCTGCAAGTAACCAAGGTCTCTTGGATCAAAGTTTGCAGATTCAATATTGCCCTGCAAAAAATACTGCCATTTCCCGCTAACTTTTCCGGCTCTTAAGGTAGTATTGTAACCGTCATAAGGATTTGCTCCAAATATTTTGCTATAACGGCCCGTGCCTTTTAAATTAAATTGATTTGCCTTATCAAAAAAGCTAAAGTCGAATGCAGAAACATTTGCATCCCTGTTACCACCGCTCCTTAATACATTCGTATTGGTAAATGTTAGAAAAGAACGGCCTTTTAAGGCCTGATCCAACACCACAATATTATAATTAGTAAGCGGTTCTGTTTCTATTAGTGAATCCTTGCCCAGGCTACTGTTCCTGATCTTTGCATGCATGGGCGCCGTGATAGCATTAAAAATACCTATTCCCAGTTTTTTCCTGGTACGACCCGAAAATTTAGTTGCATTGATTAATTGGGTAACAGATGGATTTTTTACCACTTCCCAATTAGCATTATTGTCAACAAAATTCTTTACCGTATTATACTTACCGGGGACGGCACCCACTCTTCTTGAATAAAACAGTTTTGCTTTATTAAATATTTCAGTTCCCTCAGAAAAAAATTGCCTGTTTTCCTGAAATTGAATTTCATAAGGAGTAAGGTTGTTAATTACATTATCAGAAATCACCTGTCCAAAATCCGGAACCAGTGTAGCATCAAGTGTAAAGCTTTCATTAATTCCATATTTCACATCCATTCCTCCACTTAAAAGTGTGTTGGTTGAATAACCATTTGCAGTTGGTGTACTTCTGTACCCGGTGGATATATAAGGTGAAAAACTGAGGCGAAGCAGAGGTTCAATATTTTTTAAACCCAGGTATTTACCAAACTGATTTACAAAACCATTTACACCAGGATCTACTTTGTTCCAAAAGCAACTTTCATTAGTTCTTCTTATCAATCTTAAAAACTGTATGCCCCAGTCCTGTTCAGCCTTTTTACCAAATCGTAATGATATGTAAGGAATCTTTATCTCAACAGTCCAGCCATCTTTTTGTACCTGCACTTTACTATCCCATACAGCATCCCATGTCTTATCTCCATAAGTGCCAAAGTTATCTCCTAGATTTGGACCTAACCGGGCATCTGATTGAACATTGGCAGAAGTTACCAAAAATTGAAAACCATTTTGGTTATCATTATAAGTATCTAAAAAAATGGAGAAATAATCAACATCCTTAAAGCCTTCTCCATCACGGGCAGTTACTTGTTCCCTTATAAGTGATGGATCATCGTACAAATAAGCTCCGATATAAATAGCTGTATTATCGTAAATTACTTTTACAGAAGTTTTTTGTGAAGCAGGCTGACCTGCAGATGGGTAATTCTGGGTAAAATCTAAAGCCTCCTTAACATTTTCCCATTCAGCATCATCCAGAATGCCGTCAATTTTGGGTGCTTTTTCAACTCTTAAAGCCTGTAATGACTTAGTTTGTGAAAATAAGGGTAAACCACTAACAATTAATATGATAAAAAAAGAGGCTTTTCTCAAAATCATGCAGTTATAAGTCCGGTAAAGATAAAGGACAAAGGTTATTTAGAAAAGGTTTGGCCTTTTAAAAGCAGAAAAAACGAGAAAATATCGTATAAAAGATTAATTCATCTTCTTTTTTAACGAAGAAACCTGCTCCTGCAGGTCAGAAACGATATTTGTTATCTGGTTCATGTCCCAGCGTTGCTTTGCATTTACTTTAGAAATTACCATCTGGGCTTGCCACATTTCCAGAATTTCATCTGCATTTACTGTGTAGGGATGAAAAGCAGGATTATCACTTACCAGAGTAAGTTTATTCTTCTGACGGCCATTTTTCTGTATCCTTTTATATACCACTCCTTCATTTCTGGAAACAACAATACAGTGAACATTATTTTTTACTTCTTCTATATTATCCACTTTCTCTCCAACAATTACCGAACCGCTGGGTGTTGGCAACATAGAATCCCCAATTATTTCGAAGGCCCGGTAGTTTCCGCCTGCAAGCATTGGTAAAGTAAACGTATTTAACTCATCTATAA
>JBARSW010000126.1:0-1505 GCA_049644925.1 Chitinophagaceae bacterium
GCCGAAAAGGATTTGGTGGTCCTTCAGTCTATACCCGTCCTCAACTGGTGAACAGTAATGCCACTTATATTGCCAGTAACAGCAAACTGAATCTCAGTCAAACATTTCTATTCAGTATGTCTACCAGCAAGAAGATCAGCCTGGCAACACCTCCTTCTAAATCATACTCTGGTGACGGAGCATTTACATTGGTAAATGGAGTGCAGAATGTAAAAGGACTGGCGAAAAGCAAAGAGTTTCTCGGTTTTAGCGGGGTTGATTGCGAAGCGGTGATTGACCTGGGTAAGGAAGAAATGGTCAGTAAAGCAGTGGTGCATACCCTTCGTCAGACCGGCAGCTGGATCTGGCAGCCATTGGTAACCGAAGTATTTGTATCATCCGACGGCAGCAATTATGAATCAGCCGGACTCTCCGATGATTTCAAAATCACCATCAAAGGCCTGGAGAAAGGGACGATGAAAGTGGAATTCCAACCCCGTAAAGCCCGGTATATCAAACTGCTGGTTAAAAACTGGGGGGAAATTCCGGCCGGAGAACCCGGAGCGGGGAATAAAGCCTGGTTGTTTGTGGATGAAATAGAACTGGAATGAATTGTTCAGGCCACTCAAAGTGGCCAGAACAATTCATTCCACGGTTAATCTTTGATTTGCAAAATGCCCTATTTTCCCGGAAACCTTTTCTATGCAATTCAAAAAAAATCATGTGTACCATGTTTATAACAGGGGTAACAACAAAGAGCGTACATTTTTTACAGTGGAAAACTATGACTATTTCTTGCGAAAGATAAAAAAGGAATGGTCATCCCAGTGCGACATTATTGCTTATTGTCTTATGCCTAACCATTTTCATTTTATGCTTATTCCCAACGAAGAGGGTTGTAAATATGTGAACCTAGGTGGTCGGGAAAGTCAGTTACAGCAATTATCTAGGACAATTGGAAAGACACTGAGTTCATATACAAGAGCAATTAATAAACAAAGAGGAAACACCGGCAATTTATTTCAGCAAAAAACAAAATCAAAGAATATCACAGATACAAGTTTAGAAAATCCAGCCTATCATCTGTATGATTACCTCCGGACCTGTTTTCATTATATTCACAATAATCCGGTTGCAGCAGGTATGACTGACAAGCCTGGTGATTGGCCTTTTTCATCCATGAATGAGTATTTATATCTGGATGAAAATCTCATTTGTAACACAATACTGACATTTAAGATTTTAGGAATAAAACAGGTTGACTTGAAAAATCAATTTGTTGAAGTAAATGAAGAACTGGTGGCAATTGTTCAGGCCACTTAGAGAAGTAGCGTAGAGCAATTGTTCAGGCCACTCAAAGTGGCCAGAACAATTGCTCTACGCTACCCGCAAAAAACCGCAATATCCCGCAAAAACCTTCAATAAAAGTATTATCTTTACGTCTCAAACCACCTCTACATGTCAAAAAAAGCAGCTCCCCGCAATTTTGCTGATAGTTTTGAAAAAATCCCGGTTCATGTATTTCC
>JBARSW010000127.1:0-2695 GCA_049644925.1 Chitinophagaceae bacterium
CTACCGGATAATTGGAGGAGTTTTGCTGCTGGCTTTAATCGCATCCGGTTATATTAAATAAAATACTTTAAACGGGTGTTGTCTGCAATCATTTTTTTATTTACCTATGCCAATTAATCATTAACAAAAAAATCAATTTTATGTATCGAATCATTTTATCAGCATTGTTTGCCATGCTGTTTGTATCCTGTACCAATTATGGAAAAAAAGTTAAATCAGGCCATGTGGATGTATATTATAAAGAAGGAATTTCCAAAGAGGATGCAGAAAAAACAGCAGATCTTTTATACAGGTCTGATGTGGCAGTGAATAATAATACTACAGATACAAAAAGCATTCAAATAATAAAAAGGGATGATACCGTCTGCTTCAGAATGGTTGTGCAGAAAGAAAAACTTGAAATGGTGTCAGAAGAAATTTTCCAGTCGATGGGAAATGTTTTATCCGATAGTATTTTCAATGGTAAACCTGTAAATATTGACCTGACGGATAATAAATTCAAGACCATAAAAACTATCCATTATAAAAAAATTGAGGAGACAGAACAGGAATTTGGCAAAAAATTTACTTCGGGCAATGTTGAGGTTTTTGCTGAAAATTTCAGCAATGACGCCAGCCAGGAATTGGCTGATTTCCTGGAAAAAGAATTTAAACCTGAAAACGTAATTAGTTTTAAAGTAAGTCAGCCTGATAATGATTACATCCAGGTAAAAATGGCTTCTACTGAAGAAAAAGCAGCCGGTGTAACAGAAGCAGACATGCAGGATCTTGCAGCCAAAATATCACAAAATGTTCTTACCAATGCACCGATTGTATTTCATTTAACTGATATAATGTTTAATACAATAAAGAAAACCGGTTACCACCCGGAAGGAAAAAATATTTTACAACCTGTTGATTCCACAGTGGTGAATTAATGAAAAAGTATAAGTTACTGGAAGCCCTGTTATTAAAATAGCAGGGCTTTTTTATTTATGGCATTCAATTACCTATTTTTACGGAAAGCAACAAAATGCAAACGGCACCAAAAAAAGTAATAAATGCCTGGGCGATGTATGACTGGGGAAACTCAGCCTATAACCTGGTAATTACATCTACAATTTTTCCGGCCTATTTTGAAGCCGTAGCAGTTGACAATAAAGAGATATCCAAAACAGCCGTTACTTTTTTGGGTCGTCAATTTGAAAACACTGCACTGTATAATTATACATTGGCTTTTGCCATGCTGATCGTGGCTTTTATTTCACCACTCTTATCCTCCATTGCTGATTATAAAGGCAACAAGAAAAGCTTCATGTTCTTCTTCCTTACCATGGGAAGTCTTGCCTGTGCCTCACTTTTTTTCTTTGACAGGGATACACTTTGGTTAGGAATCAGTGCAATGATTATTGCTTGTGTTGGTTTCTGGGCAAGTCTTGTTTTTTACAATTCATTTCTGCCGGAAATAGCAGCCCCGCAGGACCGTGACAGGGTAAGTGCCAAAGGATTTGCTTATGGTTATGTAGGCAGTGTGCTGCTTCAATTGATCTGCTTTGTATTTGTAATGATGCATGATAAATTTGGTATTACAGAAGGCAAAGGATCACAAATTTCTTTTTTCCTGGTTGGTATCTGGTGGTGGGGATTTGGACAGTTTTCATTGCGGCGTATGCCAAAACCTGTTCCTGCAGGTGCCGGGGATCTAAAACATAAAATATTTTCTAAGGGATATAAAGAATTAGAAAAAGTATGGCACCAGGTAAAAATGTTGCCTTCTTTAAAACGCTTCCTTTTATCGTTTTTCTTTTATAATATGGGTGTACAAACCGTAATGCTGGTTGCTGCTTTATACGGGAAAAGTGAACTGGAAATTCCGACCACCAATCTTATCCTGGCCATTCTTATTATACAGCTGATTGCCATTCCCGGAGCATTTACTATTTCATGGCTTTCCTCTAAAATTGGAAACCTGAAAACCCTGATGTTCCTGGTTGTTTTCTGGACTATTCTATGTGGCGTTGGATATAACTTACCCAAAGGAGGCATTTATGAATTTTACGGACTGGCTGTTGCTGTTGGTTTTGTAATGGGCGGAACTCAATCCTTAAGCCGTTCTACCTATTCCAAATTAATGCCTGAAACAAAAGACACCGCTTCGTTTTTCAGTTTTTATGACGTAACAGAAAAAATTGCTGCCGTTGTAGGCATGATAAGTTTTGGTTTTATTACAGAGTTTACCGGATCCCAAAGAAGTTCTGTTCTTGCATTGGGTAGCTTCTTTTTAATTGGTTTATTGCTGTTATTTTATGCGGCAGCCGTTAAGAAAAGGCCGCTTGATTCTTTATGAGGAAGTAGTGATACCACCAG
Source organism: Chitinophagaceae bacterium (assembly GCA_049644925.1). GTDB lineage: Bacteria > Bacteroidota > Bacteroidia > Chitinophagales > Chitinophagaceae > JJ008. The sequence goes on from JBARSW010000127.1 coordinate 2,347, forward strand.
AATAATTATAAGTTGATAAAATAACTTCTCCATATGAAACTATATTCAATTAATACCGGATATTTTAAATTAGATGGCGGAGCCATGTTTGGTGTAGTACCAAAAACTATCTGGAATAAAATCAATCCTGCGGATGAAAATAATTTATGCCCCTGGGCATTACGTTGCCTTTTAATAGAAGACGGGAATCGGTTAATACTGGTTGATAATGGAAATGGCGACAAACAGGATGCAAAATTCTTCAGCCATTATTATTTGCACGGCGATGATACATTAGATAAATCTCTTGCCAAATATGGATTTCATAAAGATGATATCACTGATGTTATTTTAACCCATCTGCATTTTG
>JBARSW010000128.1:0-4062 GCA_049644925.1 Chitinophagaceae bacterium
ACCATCTGTTGCAGAGAGGTCTGTAAAAGAAGTAGTCAGACCCGTACAACCAGCAGTGTTATTCGCATTGAAAAAAGCAAGTGGACCATTAATGCGTATATAATTTGTTTTTGTAACAGTATTTGTACAGCCGTTGATGTCTGTTACTCGTAATCGAACTGTGAAATTTCCTGTAGTGGGATATGCAAATCCAACATTGGGTACTCCAACACTGGCAGTTCCACCGTTGCCAAAGTCCCAATCATAATTAACAATATTTGCAGGTATAATATTAGTAGTTTGAAATTGTATGGTAGCAATTTTACAGGCTGCTGTAATGTCAGCTATAAAGTCTGGGTTTTCGTTAACTGTGTTAACTGTAAAAAAAGTTGTGTCAGCACACCCTGCATTTGTTACAACAAGTCTGACATTGTATGTGCCTAATGAAGGAAAATTGTGTACAGGATTTTGCGTAAAAACAAGTGGTGATGCATCACCAAAATTCCATTCCCATGTTAATGGGGCAACTGACTGATCGGTGAATGTAAAACGGAGACGATTGCTGCAATCAGGGGTTGTTGTAAATCTGGCAATGGGGGGATTAACATAAATATATCTCACCTTGATACTGGTATCAGGGCAACCATTGTTAAATGCAATAAGTCGTATATCAAAATAGCCGGTGTCGTTATAATTGTGAGGGGGATGCTGGGTTAATGAAATACCACCATCGCCAAAGTCCCAAGCCCATTCATCTGCAGGTACAGAAAGGTCGGTAAATTGTACTGGTTGTCTTGCACAAACAGGATTTGGAGAGGCAGAAAAATCTGCGACTGGTTTTGATCCTACCCTTATGGCGGTAGGAATGATTAGCGAATCAGTACAACCGCTGCTTGTTGTGATAAAAAGTTTAACTGTATATGTTCCCTGGGTTAAATAAGTATAGGTGGGATTTGGAGCTACAGAAGTTCCACCGTCGCCAAAATCCCAAAAATAGGAGGTAACTGCATCAACTGAATTTATAACTGCAGCTGGAGTAATGGTAAATGGGATACAACCTCTGGCCGGCAAAGAAGGGATACTTATAGTTGCTCTTTGTATTCTTATATAATTTGGTCTGATTAATGTATCAGTGCATCCCAAAGTATTTGTTACAATTAAAGTATCATTATAGCTGCCATAATTTGTATAGGTATGTGATGGATTTTGAGCAGCAGAGATACCCCCGTCACCAAAATGCCATTCCCAACTTAATGCACCACCTGTTGAAAGATCCTGAAAATTTACTGTTAGCGGTGGTTCACATTTGGCTGTAACAGGTGCTGAAAAATCAGCTACAGGTCTTGGATTAATAATAATACTTTGTAATGTTGAATCAATACAAGTGGAATAGGTATTGTATAACCTGATTATATATGTTCCTGGAGTTGTGTAGCTATGTGTTGTATTAATGGTACTGGCATTTCCTCCTTCTCCAAAGGTCCATGATGAACTTACTGGTACAGGTGTTGAAATATTTGTAAAACTCACTGTTTCATTTATACAAGCACTTACTGGTGCATTAAAATTAGTATTGAAACCTCCAATTATGATTGGTGTGCTTCTGGCTGTATCCTCGCATCCGGCAGTGCTGGAAGTAATTAATGTTGCAGTAAAAGTTCCAGCTGAAAGGTAAGCATGTACCGGACTTAGCGAAGTTGAAGTATTACCATCTCCAAAATCCCATAAATAACTCACCACAGGTGGACCGTTTGAATTATTAGTAAAAGAAATATTTGCAGGTGGGTTACAAACATTGGCAATTGAATTGGTAAAAGAGGCAGTTACCCCAGGTGTAACTGTTATATATGCGGGGCGACTAATTGTTTTTACACAACCTTTATCATTTGTAACTCTTAATGTAATAGTGAAAGTGCCTGCTGTAGAATAAACAGCAATTGGGTTTTGCAGAGTAGAAATGGTGCCATTACCCAGATCCCATTGCCAGGATACGTTTGTATTTCCTGCCCCGGGAGCCGACATATCGTTGAACAAAACTCTTAATGGGAAGCACCCGCTTCTTGTATTGGAATTGAAATCAACAATAGGTGGTTCATTTACAGTAATGTATTGGTTACGGGTAAGTGTATTTGTTCCACTGGTATTGGTTACCGTTAACGAAACAGTATAGGTGCCGGGAGTAAAATATGTTGCTGTTGGGTTTTGAAGCGTTGAAGTGTTGCCATTTCCAAAATCCCAGTTCCAAGATGCCGGATTTCCCGTTGATTGATCCTGGAATACGACAATTAATGGTGAGCATCCGGACAAAGGGGTACCTGAAAAATTTGCAACAGGTGCCTGACCGTTTACCACATTAAAACTCAGAATAAGGAATAAATGTATTCCTGAAATTTTCGAAAGGATATTGTTATAACCAAGCCTCAAAATGTATCATTTAAACAAGTGTCTTTAAAACAGGGGTTTTAAACAAAAATTATACCTAATTATTGTATTTTGTTTAATATTCAAAATTGATTAGAAATTATCTTCGAAATTTTATTAAATGGGTTAAATACTGTTTTTTATCTGGCTAATTCGACTTCCCATGATCTGGTTTGTTTAATTATTCTTTTTCAAAAGTAACCCGGAGTGTTAATTATAGTTTATCAAGCCGCATAATTTTTATATCCGTACCAGCTGTTTGAGTGGACTCAACGTAAATCCAGCTATTTCGGGTTATAAGCCAACTGCCATTTATAAGATTAAGTGGATATGGTGCGGCAACAAAATTTGCCGAAGTGGTATTAGTATTTGCGTTTCCGTCCCAGGTACCTGTTTTTTCCACAGTACCGTTTTTTATTGCATCCACGGTTTTATTACTGTAGTATTTGAATTTATAGCCCGAAAAATCAGTGGTGATGTTTGTTCCATTCAACAAAAAATTGGTAATGGCCCATTGTCCGTCAGTCATCGCTTTTATCACCAGGTCTTCCTGAATGGTTTCTTCTGATTTCTTGCAACCGGTAAATAGTGTAAGTAGGATAAGTAATAATGCAAAACTTTTCATAAAGGTTTAATATACATGCAAATTAGTGATAAAACATAGCTAATCCAATAGTTATATTTGCAGTGCTTTTTCAGGAAAAGATGATGATATTTTAAGTCATTTTTGAAATGTGTGAAAAAGCAAGTTATTTTTTACCATAGCGTTACGGATAATTAACAACCTTTTCTAATGAATAAGAAAATAAAACTTATAATTCCACTTTACCTTGTTTGCTTCTTGGGAATAGCACAAAAGCCTGAAGATCTATTAAGCAAATGGTCATCACAATCGCCAATAGAAAAGGTATATCTGCACCTCGACAGGGATAATTATGTGGCGGGAGAAACAGCCTGGCTTAAAGCCTATTTATATTCAGATTGGCAGCCAGATACTGTTAGCACGACTTTATACCTGGAATTGCTGAATGAAAATTCGGTAATAATTGAGAAAAAAGTGCTGCCGGTTTTTGTAGGTGCCGCATCAGGACATATAGAATTGCCAGATACTCTTTCCACTGGCAATTATATAATCAGGGCATATACCACAACCATGTTGAACCATGATCCTGACTTTATCTATAAAAAGGGAGTTTTTGTGTATGGAAAAACGAAAAAAGAGCCGAACGCAGATCAGCCAATTCAAAGCAAAATCAGGGTGACATTTTTCCCAGAAGGTGGAAATCTTGTTTCCGGCATTAATACATCTGTTGCTTTTAAAGCTACTTATGAAAATGGATTGCCTGCAGATATAACCGGGAAATTAAAAAATGAAAAGGGACAGGAACTGGCTACTTTCAATACCCTGCATGACGGGATGGGTATTTTTGAATTGATGCCCGTTGCCGGTGAAAAATATTATGTTGTAACAACTGATACAGCATCCGAAGAAAAATTTTATTTACCAGAGAGAATAAAAAAAGGTATTTCTTTCTCTGTTATTCCGCATCCGCAGGGTAATTTTTTTGAAATACATCAAAAGACGGATGATCCTTCATTTATGGCTTCATATATGGTTGGACAGATGCAGCACCATGTTGTATTCAGACAACAGTTTGTAGC
>JBARSW010000129.1:0-4386 GCA_049644925.1 Chitinophagaceae bacterium
TTCTATCGTATGTAATAACGAATTTATGCTTTCCCGATTGTGTAATGATTTGAAATAAAACTTATCATAGTAATTAAGCAAAATGTCGAAACTTTCCCTGATTTTGCCTTCATTTAGCAAAGAAATAGCTGTTTTTGCGTTCAAATTGCCCAATTTTTGAGTAATTCGCCCAATGGCATCAACTAGTTTTTCAGGGTCTAATTTTCCATATTCCTGAACAATATGTCCCAATCTTTCTTCAAACGGAATATCCAGGAAATAAACCGGAGATCGCCGCATGTTTTCCCACAAATCTTTGGGCAAGTTTACCTGGCCTATTCGTTGGGATTCGTCTTCGAGCCAAATCGGGTTGTCCGATTTTGGTTGGCCGTTGGCAGTTACAGATGATGTTATCGGCTCACGGCCATCGGTCATCGTAGTAAGAAGTTCCTTAGCAAGGTTGTTTTCAAACATCTCCTGCCCTGGTTGTTGAGGCATACCAATGCTTCCGAATGCGGAGCCTTTGTGTTTGGCAATTCCTTCCAGGTCAATCACAGCTTCACCCTTTTCTTTGAGTGTCTTTAATAATTCTGTTTTACCCGAACCGGTATAGCCGCCAATAATGTTGAATTGAAAAGGTATTTTGAAAGTATCTAAAACATAATTGCGGTATTTTTTATAACCACCAATTAAAGTATAAACTTTAAAACCATATAAATCCAGCAACCAGGAAATTGCGCCGCTGCGCATGCCTCCCCGCCAACAGTGAACGAGAATGAGTCGGGAACTGTGAGACTTTATTATCGTTTCAACCGTTTCCACAACTGACCGCATTTTGGGTCCGAAATAATCTAAACCAATTTTGATGGCAGCTTCCCGGCTTTGTTGTTTGTAAGTAGTGCCCACCACTTTTCTTTCCTCATCAGAAAAAAGGGGCAATGAATGTGCGCCGGGTATATGTGCATGGTTGTATTCACCCGGACTGCGTACATCAAAAACCGGGTGATGTTTTGCGAGTTCTAAAAACTCTTCAATATTTATTTTCAGTACTGCCATTATAATTAACAAATGTAAAAACAAAAAAGCCACCGAATATTCAGTGGCTGTATTTTACTCCCCTTTAGGGGGTTGGGTGTATTACCTGTTCATACTTGCCAAAAACTCTTCGTTATTCTTTGTTCCCTTCATCCTGTTTTGTAATTCCCTCATGGCTTCTTCTGCATTCATATCTGTAAGATATACACGGAGCAGGTTCATTCTTTGCAGTACATCCCTGTCCAGCAATAAATCATCACGACGGGTAGAACTCGCCACCAGGTCAATAGCAGGGTAGATACGTTTGTTAGACAAACGACGGTCTAATTGCAATTCCATATTACCCGTTCCTTTAAATTCTTCAAAGATCACTTCATCCATCTTGCTTCCGGTATCTACTAACGCAGTTGCAATTATCGTTAATGAACCGCCATGCTCAATTTTACGGGCAGCACCAAAAAATTGTTTTGGTTTTTGCATGGCATTGGCTTCTACACCACCGGATAAAACCTTACCCGATGATGGCGCCACGGTATTGTGAGCTCTTGCCAAACGGGTTATGGAATCTAATAATATTACTACATCATGCCCGCATTCTACCAGGCGTTTTGCTTTTTGTAAGGCAATGGTTGAAACTTTCACATGTTTTTCGGCAGGCTCATCAAAGGTGGAAGCAATTACTTCCGCCCTTACACTGCGTTCCATATCTGTCACCTCTTCCGGACGTTCGTCAACCAGCACTACCATCAGGTAACACTCGGGGTGATTAGCAGCAATGGCATTGGCCACTGCTTTCAGTAACATGGTTTTACCAGTTTTTGGCTGGGCCACAATCAATCCCCGCTGACCTTTACCAATTGGAGTAAACAGGTCCATAATGCGGGTTGAATAATCCGAAGCAGTTGTAAAAAGATTCAGTTTCTCAAATGGGAATAACGGCGTCAGGTAATCAAAAGGTACACGGTCTCTTACCTCTTCCGGACTTTTACCGTTGATGGTATCAACTTTTAGTAAGGCGAAATATTTTTCTCCTTCTTTTGGCGGACGTACTGCTCCATGTACTGTATCGCCTGTTTTTAATCCGAATAATTTTATTTGGGAAGGAGAAACATATACATCGTCGGGAGATGACAAGTAATTATAGTCAGAAGAGCGAAGGAAGCCATAACCATCCGGCATCATTTCCAACACACCTTCTCCCAGTATCACCCCATCAAACTCTACATTAAATTGTTGTTCACGGCGTGGAGGATAAAACTTGTTTTGTCCGGCCCCGGAAGGGTTTTCTGCTGATTGCTGATTGCCTTCGTTTAATATTGCTTTTGCCAGTAGCAGCTCGGGGCTATTTTCTTCTGTTTCCGAAGTTATGGGTTGCAGTTCTTCTGTACTTTCATCCGCAGCAACTTCTTTTTCCTTTTCTTCCGTTTTTTTCCTGATTTTTTTTACAGGAACTTCTTTTTTAACAGGAGGAGCTTTTTTAATGATGGGCTTTTCTTTTTCTTCGTCACCACTTTCCACTACAGCCTCTTCGCTTCCGCCAGTGCTGGTACTGGTTTTAATAATGCGTTTACGTTTGCCATCCTCACTGGGTTTGGCTCCTTTGGCACCGGCAATGGCCTGGCTGTCCAGGATTTTATACACAAGGTCCTGCTTGTTCATTTTTTTTGCATTGTGGATTTTAAGCTGCTCGGCAATGTCAAGCAGTTCTGGAACGAGCATGTCGTTCAATTGTAAGATATCGTACATATAAAATTCTTGAAGTTAGTCACAACTTGTAGTTGACAATCAATCTGAAATCTAAAAAAAGTTTGAATTTATATTGAATGAAATCGGCGGGTAAATGATGAGCCTAAGCCTGGGAGTACTATACTTATCAGCCTCTTTCCAGTGCAAGTATACAGCTAAATCGGGAAAAACAAAAATTTCTTAGGTTTTGACCATGTTGGGTTAAAAAGAGAAAATGAATGAAAAAAGATTAGTGGACCTTGATCCTGATGATTTTCAGTACCCGTTAAATGGTTCAGTTCCTTACTGAAGCTTACCTTTGCAGCTCTTAAAAAAAGAAGATGTTCAACAAGCGAATCAAAATAAAAGAATTACTGGCACAAGAGCCTACCGGACAGGAGGTTGTTGTAATGGGTTGGGTGCGGACTTTCCGCAACAACCAGTTTATTACTTTAAATGACGGCAGCACCAATAATAATCTGCAGGTAGTAGTAGAATTTGGCAAGTTTGAGGATGAACTGCTGAAAAGAATTACCACCTCTGCTTCCCTTAAAGTAACAGGCATCGTTGAAGCTTCATTAGGCAAGGGCCAGAAAATGGATTTGAAAGCTGCAACAATTGAAATATTGGGCGATAGCGATGCAGAAAAATATCCGTTGCAACCCAAAAAACACAGCCTTGAATTTTTGAGAGAGAAGGCTTATTTACGTTTTCGTACCAACACTTTTGGCTCTGTTTTCCGTGTTCGTCATGCATTGGCTTTTGCTATTCATAAATTCTTTAATGAAAAAGGGTTTGTGTACATGCACACTCCTATTATAACTGCCAGTGATGCAGAAGGTGCCGGTGAAATGTTCAAAGTAACTACTTTACCAATTGATGGCACAGCACCAAGAAATGATGACGGTTCCATAAATTTTAAAGAAGATTTTTTTGGAAAAGCAACTAACCTTACTGTAAGCGGACAATTAGAAGGAGAATTAGGTGCCACTGCCTTTGGTGATATATATACATTCGGTCCCACTTTCCGTGCGGAGAATAGTAATACGGCAAGGCACCTGGCAGAATTCTGGATGATAGAACCAGAGATGGCATTTTATGACCTGGAAGATAATATGAACATGGCCGAAGAGTTTATTAAATACCTTATTCAATATGCTATTGATAATAATAAAGAGGACCTGGAATTTTTAGCACAGCGTTTGGCGGAAGAAGAAAAACAACTGCCGCAAGATAAACGCAGCGAAATGGGATTGATAGAAAAACTGGAATTTGTGCTGAATAATAGTTTTGAACGCATTACTTATACTGAGGCAATTGATATATTAAGAGAAAGTAATTACAATAAGAAAAAGAAATTTAAATACGAAATCACCGGTTGGGGAATGGACCTTCAAAGTGAGCATGAAAGATATTTGGTAGAAAAGCACTTTAAAAAACCGGTTATCTTATCTAATTATCCTAAAGAGATTAAAGCTTTTTATATGCGGCAGAATGAAGACGGTAAAACTGTTGCCGCAATGGATATACTGGCACCGGGTATTGGTGAAATTGTGGGTGGTAGTCAGCGGGAAGAAAGATTGGAAAAACTGGAAACAAGAATGAAGGAAATGCATATTCCGGTCGAAGAAATGTGGTGGTACCTGG
>JBARSW010000130.1:0-1521 GCA_049644925.1 Chitinophagaceae bacterium
TCCGGTAAATGACCCTGCACCAGAACATATCAATGGTGTACCACCACAGTTTGGTGAAGTTCCGCCGATGGCGTTATCATTAATTATAAAATCGCTTCCAAACATTGTGTTAATCCGGATTGCAGCATTTGATAAACCAGCTACTCCAAAGACTGTTGCACCAGCTGTCTGATAAAAATTGTTACCTGATATTATATAATTATCGTTGCCTTCAGTAATACTGATACCCGAGCTGTTAATGGAGTTACTAAAGAAGTTAAAAAAATTATTATTTGTAATCTCATTATTATTATTTTCTTTTCCTGGAGTACCGGAAGCATATAGAAGATTTGATGAAAATGCTGCCGGATCTCCAATATCACAGTTCCTGATTCTATTGTTATCGCTTCCTGAAGTAAATGCAGTAGTATTAATAACAATAATGCCGTTTGTTGAAGAAGTTGGTGTGCTTTTAAGAAAAAGATATTGAAGAATGTTAGAAGATGCATCATTATTAATATTAATGGCAATCCCATTTACAGCAGTATTTTGTATTGTCAACTCTTTTGCTGAACCAATTCCACCGGGTCTTCCGTCAATTGTAAGATTTTGAATACTGTCTAACACCAGTGTTTGTGATGAATTATTGGTTGAAATACTAAAACCGGAAGTACCAGTTGCAGGCCGAAGAGTTATTGAATATATACTCTGACAGGGAATAGATGGAAATACAATCGGATATGTCTCCACACTACCTAAGTAACCGTTTTGAAGTTCCAGTATTACATTATTTGCCAGACCATTTGTATGTAAAGCTGTGATGGCGGAGGTAATGCTTATAAAGTTTCCGGAGGGTCCAATTGTATAGGTACCTGACAAACCAACGGAACAAGGTTGAGCTTTCAGAGAATAAATACTGACGAAAAAGAAAACTGCAAAAAAAGTAATATATTTTTTCATTTCAAAAACGGAACTGAATAATAATGGCAAGAAATAGTTATCACAAATTTAGATTCTATATATCAAACAGCTTCAAATATGTTTACTTCTAAATTGCAGTTTTCAAGGAGATTATGAAAAGCCAACAAAAAAGTCCTGTTCCGAATGCAAGGCTTTAAAATCATTTGTCATATTGGTTTCAACCTGAATGCTCACTTTTCTAAGAGAATATACCAACCGGTGGGATACCTGTTTTTCCTGAATGAATTAACAGTGTTAATGATTGTCAATAAGAAAATTTTTCAAACTCCCAGGGCGAGGCATTGGTCACCACTTTTTCCGGCATTCCAAATCGTTTAGCATACTCTCCTGTTCCAAAATAACTGTCGAAGTATTTTGCATAGCGAATTGCCGGTTCGCCGATATCAGGACTCAGTTTTCTTTTTTCATTATGAAAAGTAGTTGCTGCGGTAATTATTTCAGCAGATGGTTTTTGAAATGGCTTGCAGACCGGTTCCACTATTTTTAAAAGAAACTCCATATATTCCTGGCTCCAATACATCCATTGATGCAGCACATCCCAGGCAAAAGATTCATGGCGGA
>JBARSW010000131.1:0-8541 GCA_049644925.1 Chitinophagaceae bacterium
ATTACTGCCACTGCAACTGGGGGAACCGGATTTACTTTTAGCCTGAATGGAGGAGCATATCAATCATCCGGATCATTTACCGGACTGGCTACCGGTAATTATACAGTGTCAGCAAAAAACGCTAATGGATGTCTTGGTTCTGCTACGATTGCACTTGGTAGTACTAATCCATGCAATGGTGTAACTATTAATGTAGCTCTTACAAAGGTTGATCCTTCCACCGGACTTTCCAATGGTTCTATCACTGCTATTGCTACAGGCGCAACTGGATTCACTTATAGTCTGAATAGTGGTGTGTATCAAACATCTGGTACATTTAATGGGTTAGCTGCCGGAACATACACCATTACAGCTAAGAGTTCTGCCGGTTGCCTGGGTACTGCACAAATTACACTTACCGCAACAAACCCCTGTAATACAACAAACATCACAATAACCACAGTAATTGTAAATAATTCTGCTTGTGTAACACCGGCCAGCGGAAAAATTACTGTTACAGCAACAGGTTCTTCGGGATTTACATACAATATTAATGGAGGAGCTTACCAGGCCAGTAATATTTTCTCTGCTTTGTCAGCAGGCAATTATACTGTAGGAGTAAAAGATTTAAACGGATGTACAAAAACGGCTACTGCTTCAATAACAAATACTCAATCAGGGCCGTTATTTACTCAAATGCGTACATTAATTTCAACAAGATGTAATGGCTCGGGATGTCATATGAATGGAGCAAATGCGGCTGGTTATAACTTTGATCCGGATTGTAGTATTGTTACCTACTGGAATCAAATTAACAGGTCATGTGTTTTATATACGATGACAAAAATGCCGAAAAGCCCGCAGGCTCTTTTAACAACTGCTGAAAAACAAAAGATAACTGACTGGATAAATGCAGGACATAGATATACTGATTAAAATATCTGGAAATAAGAGGAATAATTATTTATTTTTTTACTTAAAGTGCTGTACTAACATACAGCACTTTATTTTTGCCGGAACACTATAATTTTCTAAAATATTAAAGTATAAGTAATATGCCCTCAAAAATTATTACACCTCCTTATCATATTTATTACCAGGTAAAAGTGGCAAAAAGCAACATTGCCGGAAAAGGTGCTTATGCTTTACAAAATATTCCGGCCCGGAAAAAAATTGGTGACCTAGGCGGTATTATTATTACCATGAAAGAAGCGATGAAGCTTATTAAAAATAAGAAAGTCATCAACCTGGTTGAACTGGACAATGACCTTGCGCTGAACGCATCGGCAAACCCCAATGATATGCGTTTTATCAATCATTCCTGTGAACCCAATACATATTTACGGGTAATGAAAAACCGGGTGGAATTTTATGCTTTGAAAAATATACGAAAAGGACAAGAGCTGAGTTGTGATTATGGTGAAACACATCATGAGGGTACATTGCCCTGCGGCTGCAGATCAAAAAAATGCCGGGGCTTTATCTGATTTCGCTGATTATTTCAGCTTAATGTTTTACTCAGTTTATCGCATCTGTCTTATTATATTCCTATCACTACCCCGTCTTTCACCCGGTGAATTTCTGCCTTCCGGGTTGCCACCAGACTTTCCTCCAAATTTTCTGGGGAAATAGGAGACCGTTACCATGAAATATTGCTGCAGTCCGTTTGTAACGGTTGATGAAACACCATCTGCATTGGCATTATAACTGATGTTTTTAAATTGCTTCAGTATATCTGTTGCTGAAAATTTCAATTCAGCTTGTTTGCTTTTCAGGAACCGGAAAGTTGCATTGGAGTTCCAGATTGTAATTGGTTTTATAAGTCCGTTGTTTTTTGAGTAGCTGATCTGGCTGCTCAGTTTTGTGTTTTGTGTAAAGTTGACTGTTACACTCAATTCGCCACTTACTGTACGGGTATGAAAGTTGCTGTTTTTATACCCTGTTTGTTTGCTATTGTTGTTGTTCAGGTTTCCGCTTATTCCCAGTATCAGCACAGTTTTGTAGTAATAGGTCATGTTGGTTCTGTGGCTGGTATTGACTGAGTTGATAGTTGAGTAAATATTATCGAAATAGCTGGGGTACCTGTTTTTGCTGATTGACCCGTTGTACTGAAACTGCAGCTGTCCGTTTTTAAATTTTTTGCTCATGGAAGTATTCCAGTCAATCGTAGAATTATATCTTTTGTCTCCATGTATGGTGTATCGAATCTGTTTTCCGTTAAGGTAAACAGAATCGAAGCCATTGATGTTAATGGTATCTCTCAAATTGATAGTACTGTCAATGTAAGGTCTGAAAATGGTATTGTAATTATAGTTTGATGTAGCAGTAAGTTCAAAATCCTTTTTTTTATTGTTAATATTGAATTGCCATCCAGTTGATACACTCCGGGTTTCGTTAGTAGTAAGACGCAATCCTCCTTTATATATGTTGTAAAGGTTCATACTGTCAACCACAGGGGCAATTTGCCCGATAGAAGGGAATCCGTAATTATTTCTGAATCCCATATTACCGCTGAGGTTATAAACGTTATTCACCCGTTTGTTGTATGTTAATCCAAGGTCATACCTTTTAAAGGCAAAGGACCTGCTGATATTTCTGTATGCTTTTGAAGAAGTATTTTTTTCATTGATCAACTGGGAAAAACCTCTGGCATTGATATTAATATTCCATGATTTTTGGGAAGTAAATTTATTAATAAATTTACTTACTCTTAGTGACGGCTGGTATTCAGTCGTTACCATTTCTTCGCTGAATGTGAGGTAATTATTAGGATTGATTTTTCCGTTGTTTTCCACATCATACACATTGTTTGCTTCTTCTGTTTTCCGGTAACTGAAATTATGATCGTTTTGCAGCCTGATACCAAAAAACCTGAAACGGCCCATTAAAAGTCTTTTTAAACTATTGTAATTAAAGTTCCCGTTAAAGTTTGTGGTTTTTGAGTTTTTATCAGAAATTCTGTTGATAGTTGTCTTGTTTATACCGGATAGTGAATAGAAGTTGTAATCACTGCTTTCTTTTCCGGTGGAAGCATTTTCGTTGTATAAAAATGAAGTATTCAGGTTGTAATTAACAAGCGGTTTATCATAATTTGAATTATTAAATCTTAAATCTGTACTAAAAGACCGGCCATTATTATTGCCAGATGAACTGCTTTTTTTATCGCTGATCAGGTCGTTTTGCCTGTTTCTGATAACGGTAATGTTATCGCTTTCGGATTTTCCGTTAGTAAAGCTGCTGTTTGCATTTATGTTAAGCTCCCTGTTGTCACGGTTGCTTTTTATGTAGTTCACCTTTGTATCATGACTTTCTGAACTATTGATGTTTTCTGATTCAGCGTTAATAATTTGGTCGCCGCCACGTAAAAATCTTTCCTGGTACGATTGTCTTGTTGTCTTATTCATGTTGCCGTTGAAATCATACCCTCCGATAATTCTGTTTCTTCTTCTGTCGTTTTCGGTTTCTATAAACGAATGGGTAAACTGTATGCCCGGAGAAATTACCCTGTTTATTCCCGACCGGTTAAAGTTGCTTCTATTCCGGTAAGTGGAATAATTATTACGGAAAGTACTTTCCTGCATTATTTCATTCAGGTTTGCAATACTGGTATTTGTATTGTTTGAACCAATGCCTAAAGCCATGGATGAGTTTTTATTGAACATGTTTACCGCTCCATCCACCTGATATCGTGTGTCGGTTCCTATGCCGGCGCCATATTTTCCAAACATGCCCTTGTTCTTGTTTGCCTTGAGTCTGATGTTCATGGTGAGCGACGAATCTTTTGGTTCATCCTGATTCTGAATGCCGGCCTGGTTTTGCAGGCTCGTTAAATCCATTTCACTATAAACCTGTATTTTTTCTATGATGTTTTTTGGAAGGTTTTGCGTTGCAATTCTGGGATCTCTGCTTCCTAAAAAAGGTTTCCCGTTCACCAGCAATTTTGAGATTGATTTTCCATCCATTGTTATAGAACCATCAGCCCAGATAACAATACCGGGAACTTTATTAAGAAGGTCTTCGCCCACGGCATCCTCAGTCATTTTAAAAGCAGCGGGGTTTATCTCAAGTGTATCACCATTCATTCTGATGGGAATAATTGATGTTATAATAACTTCTTCATTGCTTTTTACTCCAAGGAAAATGTCATCAAATTTTTTTACCAGCGAATCCATTTTAAAAGACAATCTATAATCCTTGTAGCCTGCATACGATGCCACCAGGTAATAACTGCCTTTCATGGGGATGCCAGTAATCTCAAACCGGCCTTTTGTATCAGATATTTTAAATGTAATAACCGAGGAATCAGGTTTATAAATGATCACGGTGGCTGATTCCATAAATTCGCCGCTCACCGAATCATTTATTGTGCCAGAAATGCGGCCTGTACTTTGTGCAAAAGTTACATTGAAAGTCAGTAATAGGCAGGCTATATTTAGTAAAAAGATTTTCATTATTTGCTTTTCAACCACGTCACTGTTAATTTTTTTAAAAATTTGTCTTTAGCTGCAACGTTCAAATGGATCTGTCAGTTTTTATAGTTATAAAAAATCAAAACCGGATTGGTGTTATTATCCAATGCCTTGAAATATGCCTCTAATTCATCCGGGTATTTAATATTTTTTGTTTTATTTGCTGCCATCAGCTCAAGGGCTGTTTTCGCTGTTATTTTAGTAAAGTACATGTTGCCATCGTTGTAGGAACGGTTGTTTAACAGGGGCAAATGGAACGTCAGGCTATCAGGAGTTATTTTTTCATTGTCATAAATAACCTTTGTTTTTGGATTAAACAGGTAACCTTTGTTTTCGTATCCCAGCGTTTGAACCCTAATCTGTAAAAATTTGTTTGAAATAGTGTTTACAACAAAGTGACTGATGAGTTTTCTGTTTTGTCTTTTATAATTGTTTTTTTCTGTTTTGTCTTTAAATTCCCTGGTATAAAAATCGAATGGGATTGCACGGTCAAGAGGCAGAATAAAATCGTAAACCTTGTGCAGGCTGTCGGGGGTTAACAAATAAACCATGTAATCATACGGCCGGGTAATCCATTTCTGGTCTGCTCTATCGGTAGAAGTAACATTTATACCAAAATCCTCATAAATATAACGGGAATCATTTCTTTTGTTATAAGATAAATATTTTTTTACCAGCGTATCTCCCCTGAAGATTTTAAGTTCATAATCTTCTTCTTTCTCAAAATTTTTGTCAATGGTAACCTTGCTGATAATTTTAAGATCATCAAAAAATGGTTCAGCCTGCATCATCTCCAGTCCGTTAATCTGTTGTCGGTGAAATGACAAATGGGAAGTATCGTTCAGGTCAAGATAATGTTTACGGAAGTATTTCCAGTTTTTGGGATTATCGAAGTGCTCAAATATTTGTGCATAGTCTTTTGCACCCAGTTCATACATATTGTTTTGCGATATTGCTTCAAGCCTGTTTTGTTTTTCATTGTAACGAAATGACCCGATTTTTTCTTTGTATTTTATGTGCTTAAGATATTTTCCTTTTTTGTCGAACAGGATGATCTTTTTGTTTGAATAATCCTGCACAATATAATAATTGCCTGTCGGGATAATCTGGCTGTAGTCGTCAAACCGGCTTGCTGTTTTTGTCTCAAAGGTTACGATGTTTTTATACTCTATAAAATCACTTTGTGTACCACCCGGAGCCGATTTTGGTTCAAAAAATATTTTTTCCTGTGCAACAGCAATGCTGTGGGTTAATAAGAGGCAGGCTAAAAAAAGTAAGGTTTTTTTGTATAGAAAAAGCATATTCTTGGTTATGAATGCAATTTAGACGATGAAAATGAAACATCCTTTCTCGTAATTTCAAAAATATATAGACGGAAATTAATAGGCTGGCGTTTCCTTATAGGGACTATTCCGGTAACAAGCTTATTTGAAATTCATCTGCCGAATTGCCAGTCCTTTAATATTGAATGTGAATATTGTTTTCCGTTTTCCGTAAACTGATTTTCTGATTTTGAAAATGAATGGGTTTGATTAAAGTCATTTTTGCATCCACAAAACTAAAAAGGATGTATAGAAAATTGACTTTGATTATTCCAGGAATACTGTACTGCTTTTTCACTTTTGCACAAAAGCCGGAAAAAATATTTCAGGATGATTCAACCAGACAAAATCCAAAATACCTGAGTGATGTAACAATAGTTGGCCGTTATAGTAAAAGTGATATTCAGCAAATGCCGGAAATTGTCGGCACGTCAATTTATGCGGGAAAGAAGAATGCATTAATTGTACTTGATAATGTAAACGGGAATGTGGTTACCAATAACATGCGGCAGGTAATGGCAAAAATTCCGGGCATACAAATATGGGAAAGTGATGGCAGTGGTATTCAGATTGGAATTGCAGCAAGAGGATTGAGTCCTAACCGCAGTTGGGAATTTAATGTACGGCAAAATGGTTACGACATTGCTGCCGATCCCTATGGATACCCGGAAGCATATTATAATCCTCAGTTACAGGCTGTACAGCGGATTGAAATTGTAAGAGGACAAGGCTCACTGCAATATGGTCCACAGTTTGGCGGATTGGTAAATTATATTCTCCGCAATGGCAGTGAGATCAACAAACCCTTTGAATTTGAAACGCAACAAACAATAGGTAGTAATGGACTCTTCAATAGCTACAATGCACTGGGTGGAGAAACAAAAAAATATCATTACTATGCTTTCTTCGATCATCGTAATGCAGATGGATACAGAAATAATAGCCGTTATTATACTAATTCAGGTTTCGGCACCTTTTCATTCAGATTTACTGATAAATTTTCATTGAGTACAGAAGTAATGCGAAACAATATCCGTAGTCAGCAGCCGGGTGGATTAACAGATGCTCAACTAAAACAGGATATTAAACAAAGTTTCCGTAGCCGTAATTGGTTTGATATCACCTGGACAACGGCGGCTTTAAACAGTAATTACCAGTTTAATGAAAAATCAAAACTGAATATTAAAATTTTTGCAGTGCAGGGCGACAGGAACAGTGTGGGATATATTCCTTTCGGAGGAATTACAATAAGAGATACTATCAACAAAACAACCAACCTTTACAATCCACGAAATCTGAATACTGATAAATACAGGAATTATGGCGTGGAGATCCGCTACCTGGGTGATTATAAACTCGGAAAAACAACCAATACATTTTCTGTTGGTGCCCGTTTGTATAAAGGAACCACTTATCGTTTTGCCGCAGATGGTAAAGGTTCTGTTGGTACAGAATATAATATGAATTTAAGTGATGGTATATGGACAAGAGATATTGACTTTAATACTATAAATACTGCAGTGCATGCAGAAAATGTTTTCAGGATAGGAGAAAAGTTGCTGCTCATCCCTGGCCTGAGATATGAATATATTACCGGTAAGGCAAGTGGCCGAAACGGGTTTAGTGGTTCCAGTGAAATATTATTACAGAGCCAGAAGAGAAACCGTGGATTTATGCTGGCGGGTATCGGATCAGAATATCATCTTACAAAACAAACAGAATTGTATGCAAATATTACACAGGCATACCGACCGGTTCAGTTTGCCGATTTAACAGCTCCCCCTACCACCGATATGATTGATGAAAACCTTGAAGATGCGAAAGGATATAATGCTGACGTTGGTTATCGGGGGAAGATCAATAATTATTTGTTCTTTGATATAAGTGGTTATTATTTGCAATACAATAATAGGATTGGGGTAATTGTTCAGCAAAGAACAGATGGCAGTTTTTATAATTACAGAACCAATGTGGGTAATAGCAGCAGCAAAGGAATAGAAAGCCTTGTGGAGTTTAACCCTGTAAAAGCATTTATAAAGAATGCAAAATGGGGAGATATAAGTTTCTTCATTTCTTATGGATTTACAGATGCCCGGTACGGAGATTTTAAAGTGATAACGAAAAACAGTAGTAACCATTTGGTGGAAACTAACCTGAAGGATAAAAAAGTGGAAAATGCGCCGGAGAATATTATAAGAGCCGGGTTAACGTATACTTACAAAAGTTTTTTACTTACGGGCCAGTTAAGTCATGTCAGTGATGCATTTGCTGATGCTAATAATACTATTACATCTTCTGCTAATGCACAGAATGGTGTGATTCCTTCTTATACGGTAACAGACATTACGGCAACGTATCGTTTTAGTAAAAGCCTTCATATAAAAACAGGTATCAATAATCTTACTGATAAAAAGTACTTTACCCGTCGGGTAGGTGGATATCCCGGTCCGGGTGCATTGCCCGCTGATGGAAGAACATTTTTTATTAGTGTGGGAGCGAAGCTCTGAGTTTACTTTTCATAGTTCTACGCATTGAATTATTTATTTTTTGAATAATTCAATGCGTTTTATTTTTCAACAATGATAATAGTCATTGTAGCGTATGATATAGTTTTCAAAGATGTCATTTTCTTGTAAAACAAATTCATAAATGCATTTCCTGACAATCTGGTGATAATAAGCCGGAAGCATTAATGAATTTTTGCAGTACAAAAACAAAAACCATGCGAAATGCAATTTTTTTCCTCTTTGCAACATTTCTATGCATCAGCC
>JBARSW010000132.1:0-5676 GCA_049644925.1 Chitinophagaceae bacterium
TGGGCAATGGTATTGCTCATGTATTTGCACAACGGGGCTTTAAAGTAACGCTGATTGATATTTCACAACCGCAATTAGATAAAGCGATTGTTACTATCGGCAAAAATCTGGACAGAATGGTTGCAAAAGAAATCATTCGTAAAGAACTGAGAGAAGAAACGCTGCGCAATATCAGTACCAACACATCCATTGCCGATGGAGTGAAGCAGGCAGCACTGGTGGTGGAAGCTGCCACTGAAAATATGGATTTAAAACTGAGTATATTTCAGCAAATAGATAAGGCCGCCCCGGCAGATTGTATCCTTGCTACTAATACCTCCTCTATTTCTATTACAAAGATTGGAGCTGTAACACAACGGCCCGAAAAAGTAATTGGTATGCACTTTATGAACCCGGTGCCGGTTATGAAATTAGTAGAGATCATCAACAGCCAGGTTACTGACACAGAAGTAACAAAAACAATTGTTGGACTTAGTAAACAGTTAGGCAAAGTGCCTTGTGTGGTAAATGATTTTCCTGGTTTTATTCCCCACCGCATCCTGATGCCGATGATAAACGAAGCGATTTACAGTTTATATGAAGGCGTTGCTGGTGTGGAAGAAATTGATACGATTATGAAACTCGGCATGGCACATCCTATGGGACCCTTACAACTGGCTGACCTGATTGGCCTCGATGTTTGTCTTTCTATTATGAATGTTTTACACGAAGGTTTTGGCAATCCCAAATATACCCCTTGCCCTTTGTTGGTAAATATGGTAGCTGCCGGTACTTTAGGTGTAAAAACCGGCGCCGGATTTTATATACATGAAACGGGTAGTAAGGAGTTGATGGTGAGTGAAAGGTTTAGGTTATAATATAAAAATTATTTGATTTTTAATGAAAATTTATGCCTGATGTAGCAAATATTAATTAGTTAGCAGCAATTTCTAATGAAGACCCTTTTAAAAATATTTTTCATACTCAGCGTATGTATCTCGGCCTGTTCTCAAAAGCCTAAAAAAGTCAAAATTCATGAAGTAACTCTTTATGAATTACCTGAAGATAGATTTTTAATCAATTTTTGGAAGGACTTCTCGACAATATTCAATTCACTTGACACTGCTCTTGTAAGAAAAGTTTCCTTAGACTCTATTTGGCTCTGGGGCGACCATATTTCTTCCAGTGAATTTATCAACAGGTATTACAAAGGTTATTCAAGTTCTGACTTTTTAGGGATTCTTGACACGAGTAAAATAAGATATAGTTCAATAGGATGTTATCCTAGTCCTCCTATAAAGGAGGCCGTCAAACGACAATATAGTGACGCATTTAATTGCGAGCAAATATTAATCATTAAAGACACATTAGGGTCTATTGTAAAAGGTATTGAGTTTACTTTTTTAGAGACGACCCAAGGATATCGATTGTTTGGAATAGATTATACTAGTTACTTCTGGCGTAGGGATAGTATGGTTGACACAACAACAATAAATGAATAAACAATTGTCGCTAACAAGAAATTTGCAAAAATCAAGTTACCCAGATTTCCAAAACCTCAATCTTCCCTAGCTATTCGAAACTTCTAGTTTCTAATACTCACTATATCGCTTTCAACACCAATCTATATTTTCCCCACCTCCACCCCTCTCTAATCCTTTAACCGGAAAAGCACTTCATCCAACCTGTTCTTAAGTATACCAATATCTAAAGAGTAGGATAATTTTGCTTCCTGTTTTATTAATAAACAATCAAACTTTTCTACACCACCTTCATCAACTTTGCTGCACCGGCATACCTTGTGTACCTGATATGTCCACCGGCAACCGGCTTGCCATATTCCACTCCTGCTGCCAGTATTACCCGTACGGTTTCCTCTTCGCTGTAATCCGGCAGGGACAACTCTATCGTTTGTGTTGCACAGTTTTCTTCGGCTGTGTACCAGGGAGTGCTTCCTGCTATACGCCGGTTCCACACTTCCTGTACCGGCAAATATTCGTTTTTACTTTCATCAAATACAATATCAGACAACATCCCCAGAACAAACACCAAACGGTACAGCGGTTGCTGCATAGGGTTAGTGAGCTGCAGCCCCGGTTCCAGTTCCGGCAGATTGATGCTGGCTGTCCCGTTTTGCCGGTTCACCGAAAAATTCAGCGGGTGGCGCAGCACCGTATCAAAGGGGTGGTACTTATTTAGCGTAAACCCTTCCAGTTTATAATCCGCCTTCGATACCAGCACCGAACGTTTTCCGAACTCACCGGTAGTATCTTCTTCCAGTATGCTCTTGCACACAGCACTCAGGCTGCCGGTGCAGTTATAATCATATAAATGCCGCACCGGGTGTATGGCCCTGTTTATCTGCTTCAGCATTTGCATAATACCCCGCCATTCCATGTTGCGCCTTCTCGTATTATCATAAGCCGGGTTCTTCTTGATCTGTTGTTTGGTGGGCCCGCCCTTCATTCTTACTACTATACCGTCAATACCCCGCATTTTATATGCCGACAGGCCAGATAAACTTCCGGTAAAGGCCGGAAGCCCTTTAAGTTGTGCCATTTAGTATTGCTTAAGGACACAAGATAAGGAGAGGATTTTAATATGCTAAATATTTTAGCATATATTTTGACAATAATTTTAGCATCTTTTACCCATGATATTCCCATCCTTTAATATATGGGCACATCATGAAGACATCATGGGCATATCATGGGAACAATATGGGAACATACTGCTCTTTACTAAGGAACTCAGTTACCGGTTACCTAACTGTACTGAAGCTACAAACAAAGGAGAAATCAACGAAACCGTTGGCTACTACGCTGCACATTGAGTGCAAGAGAGATTTTGGCACTACTGTTTCGATAAAAATATTTGGCTGATATTTTCTAAACGTTGGTTGTATTTGCGAAACTCATAATGACAGGTAAAAATCTTGCATAAACCAGCCTAAGGCATTGAAAATCAGTATGACAATATTCAAACTCTTACAAATAAAAGGGTTCGTACTTTCGCTAATACACAAGTTAGGATGCATTTTGACACAAAGCACAACAAAAAAATAGCTGAATTATAAAAATCGATCTTTAATACTTTATAAAACATTAATAAAAACAAAATTATGCAATACAGTATATTTATTTTATACGCAGGTAAGCCTATGACAATAAGGATTGAAAGTATCAAATCTCTTTCAAAAGAGGAAAGAGCTTATGAAACTGAGAAAGTTTTAGTAAAAAAGTTTGGTGATAACTTTAATAAATCTAAAATAACATATTTAAAGGCATAGTTTTTTACTTCAGGCAATGAAGTTTAAAAATATATTTACAAATTATTGAGTAAAGGAAATTGCTAAAGAGCAAATGCATTTGATTAAAAAATATGCTTGCATTAATTATTAGTAAAAGTTCCGAACAAAGTCTGGTATATAATAAGACAAAATGATTAAAAAAAACGCACACTAACATTGGGTTTTATTCAAGTTGGGCTTGACATTATAACATCAGCTATTTGTGTCTCGTCCTGAAATAGGTTTACACAAAAAGTAAACTTATGGACATTAAAAAACAAGCCGTTCTTGAATACCCAACCTGCATAAAGCCCTGTACGTTAGGAGAAAAAATGAGACTCTTCATTACTATAGCAATTTCCTTCTCACTTATATTTTGTGGTAACAGGAAAAATACAATCCAGACTGACAATGTTAAAGCGACTGCTGCCAAATTATCTTCACCAGACACAACCGTAGTTTTTGTCCAATGGGATACCCAAGCCGATACAATGAAAAAATCCCGAGCATGGCTATATGAAAACAAAATCAATCTCAGCTTGTCAAATGAAAAAACATATGAAAAATATTACCTAGACCTTGAAAAAAATGCAGCCAATTGGGAAATTCAGCATATCAGTCAGCCATCTCCAACAGATTGTCTTTATGTTGCCTCCAATTTTCGGATTTTAAAACAAGTAATTAATTTAAACAAAGAAAAATTTAATAACGGCGAAATAATCCATGGATCAGTTGATTTGATTATGCTAGGAAGAAAACCAATGGTTCGAGAACCTCTTATCCCGTTTATAGATAAACGAAAATGGGATACAGTTCGAGTGAAGGGTATATTTTCCTCAACTATAAACTAATTCACCTAACATGAATTGTGTAAAATCCAATTACCCAACTTTCCAAAACCTCAATCTTCGAATGGTTTCTATGTAACTTTTTGTTACAATCTAAATCTTCCCCACCTCCACCCCTCTCAATTCCTTTAACCTGAAAAGCACTTCATCTAGCCTGTTCTTTGGCACTCCAATTTCTAAAATACAGAATAACTGAGATTCCTGTTTTAATACAAGGCAATCAAATTGTTTCACCACTTTCATCACTTCATTCATTTGTGTATAATCAAATTGCAGGTGGTAATTTACCAGCACCGGTTTTTGTACAATGGCAGTTGTTTGCAGGGCAAATGCCGCTGCCGTTTTATAAGCGGCTATCAATCCCGGCACACCCAGCAACGTACCTCCAAAATAGCGAACAACAATGATCAATACATTTGTAACCTGCCGGCTGTCTATCTGTCCCAGAATGGGCCGGCCGGCTGTACCGGATGGCTCGCCTGCATCACTTACCCGGTAGTTGGTGCCATCAAGACCGAGCCGGTAGGCAAAACAATGGTGCGTGGCTTTGGGATGTTCTTTTTTTATTTCTGCCAGCCTTTCTTTAAATGCACCCACATCAGCAATGGGAAAAGCATAGGCAATGAACTTGCTGCCCCTGTCTTTGTATTCAGCGACAGATGGCTTTTCGATGGTAAAAAAAGTATTGATATCCTGTAAAGAATCTGACACTCTTTATTTTTTGATGAATAAATAATACACCTGTATTGCTGCAATGAAAGCGTTGGGTATCACTATCGGCAGGTTTACATCAAGCATAACACCATAAACAACAAAAGTGATTGCCCCAAGCATATTTATCATTCGGATAGTCCTTATATTGGAACTTACCAGGAAACTTATAACTATTAAAGCTGCCGCCAGGTAACCAATCCAATCAATCCAATTCATATGTTTTCTTTTTATTTAATTATTTATCCAGGTACGGATAGTATCAGTTAAAAATATTTTTTCCTCTTTCTGTAAACCACCAGCAAACTCCGGAGCTGCCAGGCCTTCCCCGATTTTTAAACTATTGTTGGTAATTATTTTTATTTCATCCCATAAATTTTCATCAATAAATGACTGCAACAAACGGGCCCCGCCTTCCACCAATACGCTTTGTAGATTCATTGCAAATAATGCATCCATTAACTGATGAACAAGATTTTTACTTTTTTCCAATTTATAATAAAACAGATTATCAACTTCTTCATTTTTAATGGTATTAAAAACAACAGTCTTTACCTGCCCGTTAAAAATTTTCAATGAAGCCGGTAATCGCAAATTCATATCCACCACTAAGCGTACCGGTGAATTGCCCGGCCATAATCTTGTTGTAAGTTCCGGGTCATCCAGCAATGCTGTATTTGTTCCAACAAGAATTGCAGCTTCCTCACTTCGCCATTGATGAACCAAACGGTCAGAATATTCATTACTTATTTTCAACCGTTTATTACCAGAGCCGGAGATTCCCCCAACGGGTGAAGGGGCGGCTATCTTTCCATCAGCAGTTTGTGCCCATTTCAAAATTACAAAAGG
>JBARSW010000133.1:0-1768 GCA_049644925.1 Chitinophagaceae bacterium
ACTATCCGAACCACCACATTACTCTGATTCAAAAACTAATCTGCATACTACGCTATTCAGCATTTTTTCATACAAACTGCATTGTTTCGCTTGGCAATTTAAGAAGGAAATTAGCTTAAGAAGATACTATACATAAAACCACTTAGTCACTGCTAAATTAATTTGGTATAAACCAGATTCAGTGCCTTATTTTTAGGAATGGCCCGTTCTTCCCACTCACCTTTATGATGCCAATTCCATGTTCCTTGAAATCACCAATTTGTAACTTCCAAATTCCATTTTATGAAAGCCAATTATGCCAAACCGACCGATACCAAATTAAAAAAAATCAACCCTTTAGAGGTATCTGCTCCAAGGCTGAGCGATGACGCTTTATATTTATTGGTACTCGCCTGCCTATTAAAAAAATTAATTGCCCCGGTTACATTACGTCAATTTCTTACACCCGGTAATGCTGTACCCAGTTGATTAAATTTCATAAATATTAATCTGCGTTGTCTTAATTTCTTTTTGAGGCATCATTTCTTATTACCAAATATTTAACTTATCTTCAGAGAGTTTTAGTTTGTATGTTTATTTCTTTTCTGTCAGTAGCAAGGCCGGTTCATAAAAAGCCTTATTTGGTTTGCATCTGATGATTCTGTGAAACTGACTAATAAATAAGCCTTATAGATGGAAATTAAATCAACTAAAGAGTATAGTTTTTATAAAGCATTGCTAGAAGCTTCTCCTGATGCAATGCTAATAGTGGATGCTCATGGTATTATACTGCACACAAATTCCCAAACAGAAATATTATTCGGATATAAAAAAAATGAACTTGATGGCAAATCAATTGAGTTATTGATTACTGCAGCCCTGCATGAAACCTATCTAAAGTATAGAGAAAATTACTTAAAGAATCCCAATGTACGATCCATGGGTACAGTACCCGACCTGGAGGTAATTAAAAAAGATAGCACAAAATTTTCGGTAGAAGTTAGTTTATCGCCACTCCAAACAGATGAGGGCATTTTAATTTTAATCTCAATCCGCAATATTACCGATCGCAAAAAAACTGATGAGAAACTTTTCACTTCGGAGTTACGTTATCGCCGGCTTTTTGAAACGGCTCAAGACGGTATCCTTATCCTGGATGCCGATACAGGCAAGATAGAGGACGTAAACCCATTTCTGATGAAGTTGCTGAGTTTCAAATACCCGGAATTTATTGGTAAACAGCTGTGGGAGATTGGCTTTTTCAAAGACATCATAGCCAACAAAGCCTGCTTTCTTAAACTACAGCAAGAAGGATATGTTCGTTATGAGAATCTGCCACTTGAAAACAAAGGAGGTCGGCCTATTTGGGTGGAATTTGTAAGCAATGTTTATAATGTTAACGGGAAAAAGGTGGTACAGTGCAATATCCGCGACATTACCGACCGCAAACTTGCAGAAGAAAAACTAAAGCAACTCTTACAGGCTGTAGAACAAAGCCCCGCATCGGTCATTATTACCGGCATAGATGGAAATATTCAATATGTAAATAAAAAATTCATGGCTGTAAGCGGCTATGAATTGGCTGAAGTACTGGGCAAAAATCCCCGTATATTGAAATCAAGCCATACCTCTGAAACAGATTATGCATATCTGTGGAATAGTATTTCTTCCGGACAAGAATGGAATGGTGAATTTCATAACAAAAAAAAGAACGGGGAGTTTTATTGGGAAAAAGCTTTAATATCTCCCATCTTCGATTCAAAGAGAAAAATAATTAACTATCTGGCAA
>JBARSW010000134.1:0-1821 GCA_049644925.1 Chitinophagaceae bacterium
AAATCAGCTTTTTTGACTTATATTATTTCCTGATTTAAATTTTATGCCGTGATAGTTAAATACAGGAAATTATAATTAACTTTAAGCGACTAAACTTAAATAAACTGTTTTTTATTTAACTCAATGGATATAAAAGATTTTATAGCAGGTTCATATGTAAGCCAGCCCACGGGGTATAAAAGTTTTATCCCCGAACCAATTAACCACAACTTTATATGGGATGAGCCTTCCATTAATATTTTACTGGAAAAAGCCACCTTAAAATTAGGGGCATTGAACAGTTTCTCTCAACTCGTTCCTGATATTGATCTTTTTATAAGAATGCATGTGGTAAAAGAAGCAACCATCAGCAGCCGGATTGAAGGAACACAGACAAAAATCGAAGAAGCGATTGTAAAAAAAAACGAACTGAATCCTGAAAAGCGAAATGACTGGCAGGAGGTGAACAATTATGTAAAAGCGATGAACTATGCTTTGCAGCGGATGGATAAATTGCCGCTTTCCTCCCGCCTGCTGAAAGAAAGCCATAAAATACTTCTTGATAGTGTGCGGGGAGAGTACAAGATGCCGGGAGAATTCAGGTCCTCCCAAAACTGGATCGGTGGCGCTTCCATTAACGATGCCGTTTTTGTTCCTCCTCCTTTTCATGCAGTGGATTCATTGATGGGCGACCTGGAAAATTTTATACACAGTGAAGAGATTGCCGTTCCTCATTTAATAAAAATTGCGATAGCACATTACCAGTTTGAAACCATCCATCCATTTCTGGATGGAAACGGGCGGATCGGAAGATTGATGATAACACTGTACCTGATCAGTAATAAAATTATTGAAAGGCCCATTTTATATCTCTCTGATTTTTTTGAAAAACATAAAGGCCTTTATTATGATAACCTGACAACCGTAAGAACCCGGAACGATCTTACACAATGGATAAAATTTTTTCTGGAGGCCGTCAATCAAACAAGTGAAATAGCCGCCAAAAGTTTAAAGCAGATTATTCAGCTAAAACACGACTGTCAGGGTAACAGAATTATAAAGCTTGGCAAAAAAGTGCCGAATGCAAAAAAACTATTAGACCATTTATTTACTCAACCCGTATTAAATGCGCAGGATGTTGCCGGGTTATTAAGTGTGTCGCAGGTGTCAGCTTATAAAATAATCACAGATTTTATTAATACGGGAATATTAAAGGAAACTACAGGCTTTAAAAGAAACAGGTATTTTGTTTTTAAAGAATATCTTGATATTTTTTATCAGTAAAAGAATGCCTGGAACAAAACTTTCTTCCCAAACGAATCTTCTTTATCATCGTTTTCCGGCCAGCTGTATTTTATCACAATAAAAAATTTCTTCGGCGGCTCCGGCATTTTGTAGTTCGGATAGCGTATGCTCCGGGCAGACAATAAATATTTCTACCCGTTTTTACCAACGGTTCGTTTTATTCGGTTAATAATATTTTCTTTGTTTAAAACAAAGTAAAATGAGAATAATATCTTTTTCCACCCTGCTGCTGGCAGCACTTAGTACCACACAGGCATACAGTCAGGCACTTCGTCTGCCGCAAAATACCAATACTGTTTGTATGACAGGTCGTAAGGTTGGTGTTACCGATATAAAAATAAACTACAACAGCCCCGGCGTAAAAGGTCGTGAGGGAAAAATATACGGTACAGATGTAGTGCCTTACGGCTACTCTGTGCTGGGCTTTGGCTCCAATGTGGCATCGCCATGGAGGGCCGGCGCCGATGAGTGCACCGTGATGTCCTTCTCCACCGATGTTACCATTAACGGCAAAAAGCTTCCCGCCGGAAAGTATGC
>JBARSW010000135.1:0-2710 GCA_049644925.1 Chitinophagaceae bacterium
TTGAAATTGGGTTAGAAGGCAAGCCAAGCGATATAAGAAATTTTCCATAATCAGCATCAAACTTTTCCGTTTCTGAATTATAAATGCAAATTCCGATACGGGTATTTATCCATAATTTCTTTCCTGGTAGTTCATTTATTGCAAGTATCGAATTGTCTATTATTGAAGATTTGTCGGATATTTTATTTTTGAACGTTTTGAAAGAGTATCCGTCGTACCTGTTCAATCCGTACATTGTGCCAAACCACAAAAACCCATCTGAATCTTTCATTATTGCATTCACCTGGTTATGCGACAAGCCATTTGATGTATTTAGTTTTAAAAAATTATATTTCCGCCCTTGTCCCGTGGTGTTAAGAAAACTGAAAATAATTAATATCATAAAAATATATCGAGCCATATAGGAAAGAAAAAATCCGAATTGAAAATTTTTAAAAGTTGTCAGCTCAGATAAAAGTATGATTATTTTACTACTCCCTCAAATGAGATAGATGTAATCCCATAAGACACGACTTTTTTTTTTTTCTTTGATTTGAGTAACGGGCATAATATTTTATAATAATGTTGAGTATGTAGCGTCTCTAAGTTTCAATCAGTTTTCTTGCTTTTTTCAATATCCGGATGACATATACTGATTTATTAAACATAATAAAAACTGAAGTTGAAAACTTTGTTAATGCCCAGGCAGAAAAATAGTTTAGTACAGCAAAGCTTGCTGGAAGAGTAAAACAAACAATGGAAAAGAAGTTTAAATGAGAGATTGTAAAAAACAAAAAATTAAAATTGTTGATACAATTATTTTTTCTGAATAAACGTCAGGTATCTGATAAATTGCTTTTTTTATTTCTTCTTTATCTTTATGAGTATCATAAACTGTTGCATGTTAAATTTGCAAAATGGAATGGGTTTTTTCACTGGAAAATATTGGCAAAGTGGCAAAAGAATTCTGGGAGACAGTTCCCGGAAAAACAGTTTTTGCGTTCCATGGACAAATGGGTGCAGGAAAAACAACACTGATTAACGCTTTGTGCCTGGAAAAAGGAGTAAAAGATGTTGTTGGCAGCCCAACATTTGCAATCATCAACCAATATATCTCCGAAGTTGAAACTAAAAATGGTGAAATAATGAAAAAGCCATTATTCCACCTGGATCTTTATCGCATCAGGGATGAAGAAGAAGCGCTACGGGCAGGAGTAGAAGATTGCCTGTACGGTGGCGATATTTGCCTGGTGGAATGGCCGGAAAAAGCACCGGGTATATTTCCGGAAGAAACAGTTCATGTTTATTTGGAAACAGTTGGCAATAAGATCAGAAGCCTGAAAATCTATAAAAAATAAGTACATTTGAACTAAGGCAAAGGACCTTATCAATGGCTAACTCAATAAATAATCTGCAACTCTTTTCATGAGTCATCAAAAACCCAAAATAACAACTTCATTCAGTTACGAAACCCTGGAAGAAACATTGGACATCCGCCCAAAGACAGAAGGTATGATGATTGGCATCCCAAAAGAAATAGCATTTCAGGAAAATCGTATTGCACTTACTCCGGATGCTGTCAGTGTTTTAGTAAGTAATGGACACCAGGTAATGATAGAACATAATGCAGGGGAAGCATCTCATTTCCGCGACAAAGATTACAGTGAAGCCGGAGCAAAAATTGTTTATGATCGGGAATCCGTTTTTAAAGCACCCATCCTGGTAAAAAGTGCTCCAATTATAGATGAAGATTTGCCATTACTGCAATTGCACCAGGTTATTATTTCTCCCATCCATCTCAGCATAATGAAAGCTGACATTCTGGAAAAAATGATGGAGAAAAGAATTACAGCCATTTCATTTGAGAACCTGAAAGACGACAGCGATTCTTACCCAATTGTTCGCAGCATGAGTGAAATTGCGGGGAGTGCGGTAATGCTGATTGCAGCACAATACCTGGGTTCTGCCAATCATGGCAAAGGTGTTTTGCTGGGAGGAGTCTCTGGTATTGCTCCAACAAAAGTTATAATCATTGGTGCAGGTATTGTTGGAGAATATGCAGCAAAAGCAGCCCTTGCATTAGGCGCCTCTGTAAAAGTTTTTGATAATAGTGTCTATCGGTTAAAGCGATTGCAGAATAATATTGGTCAGCGTATGTGGACATCTGTAATAGAACCAAGGCTTCTCGCAAAGCAATTAAAAACCTGCGAAGTGGCAGTAGGTGCATTAGGTTCTGAAACGGGAAGAACTCCGCTAATTGTAACGGAAGAAATGGTAAGCAATATGCGGCCCGGTTCAGTAATCATTGATGTAAGTATAGACCGCGGTGGTTGTTTCGAAACTTCAGAAATCACTTCTCATGAACTTCCCATTTTTATGAAATATGGGGTAATACATTACTGTGTACCCAATATCCCTTCTGGTTTTGCCCGGACTGCATCTCAGGCTATTAGTAATGTTTTAATGCCTTTGTTACTTGAAGCAGGAGAAGAAGGAGGCTTTGAAAATCTTGTCTGGCATAAACTGCATCTTCGCAGTGGTATTTATTTGTTTAAGGGAGCACTTACGAATTTCTACCTGAGTCAACGGTTTGATTTAAAATACACCGATTTGAATTTGCTGATTGCCAGTCAGCGTTAGGCAAATTATTTCTTCGCTGTAATTTTTTTTGTATATTTATTTCATCTACCCCTAGGAATTCTTCCTGATTCTACCTTTTTTATTAATTTTT
>JBARSW010000136.1:0-3547 GCA_049644925.1 Chitinophagaceae bacterium
GTGGTACAGAGAATACTCAATATTCTATGGGTTTAGGATATTTTAAAGAAACAGGAATAATTCAAAACCAAGATTTTGATAGAGCAACCATTAGATTAACTTTAGACCAAAAAATAGGTTCTAGGGTAAAAATCGGGTTAAATACAATTAATACTCTTTCACGAACAAATAATCCGGGAGGCAATGGAGTACCAGGATTTCTTGCTGGATTAACACCACTAGCAAAACCATATAATGATGATGGCACTGTAAATTTGCAGCCAAAAATTGGAAGTATAGATGCTGCACAAATTTCTCCACTTACATTGATTTCAAGAGAAGATGATATTTTAAATAACAGTCGATCAATAAGAACATTTAACAGTTTGTATGGTGAAGTTAACCTAGCTGAAGGATTGAGATATAGATTTAATGCCGGACTGAATTTCAGTCAATCTCACTTCAATGGATATAGTCCAATCAATACATATGTTAATAATGCAACTGTGCAAAGTGCATCAAATGCAGATTTGAGCAATGCTGAGTATTGGGATATAAATCTACAACATTTATTATACTATGATAAAGTATTTGCAGAAAAACACAAATTAGGCCTGACTGCTTTATTTGAAGTAACTAAAAACCATAGCTTAGGGTCCAACTTTAATGTAAAAGGAGTGCCGGCAGATTATATACAAACGGCCAACTTCTCTTTAGCTTCCGGAGCGACTATAGCAAACGCAACCACTGGAAATTTCTTTTCGGAAACAGGTTTATTATCTTATATGGCCCGGGCAAACTATTCTTATGCTGGCAAATATATGCTTACGGCTACTTTCCGAAGAGATGGTTCTTCCACTCTGTCACCTGGAAATCAATGGTTTAATTATCCAGCTATTGGCTTAGGATGGAACGTAAGTGAAGAAGCATTTATGAAGAACATAGATGTCATATCAAACCTTAGAGTACGAGGAAGCTGGGGTTTATCTGGAAACAGAAACGTTGGTGCTTATGCTACTTTAGGAGCTTTATCATCAAGTTTTTACAATTTTGGAACTTCTGTAGCAGGACAAGTACTAGGTTATACAGTTACAAGTATACCCGCAAGTGGTTTAGGATGGCAGTCTACCACTAAATCTGATATTGGATTAGAAATAGGCCTATTTAAAAATAGGGTAACTGGTACCTTTGAAATTTACCGTCAAAAAACAAAAGATATCCTACTGTCAGTAAATTTACCACAAAGTAACGGAGCTAGTTCGACATTAAAAAACTTAGGAAGAACAGAAGGTCATGGATTTGAATCCACAATATCTGTTGACATCTTGAGAAATGACAACGGATTTAATTGGAGTACTGATTTAATTTATTTCTTTAACAGAGAAAAAATCACCCAACTTACCACGCCTACAGAATTGGACAACAAAGGTAATGGTTGGTTTGTGGGTCAACCTTTAACTGTAATTTACGATTATAATATGCTTGGTATTTGGCAAACATCAGATGCAAGTGATGGAACATTATCCAAACAAACTTCACCTGTTCAACTTCCAGGGCAAATAAGAGTTGAAGATGTGGATGGAAATGGTAAAATTGATGCTTCGGATAGAAAGATCATTGGAAATTTCCAACCAAAATGGGAAGGAGGTTTTACCAATAATTTTTCATACAAAGGATTTGACCTATCTCTGGTAACTTATGCCCGAATGGGACAAAAAGTAGTTGTGCCGTATTTGTCAGGAACATCAGGTGGAGGAACTGGTTTTAGTTTTTTCAATCAAGGAAGATCTAATCAATATAATGTGGATTATTGGACACCAGAAAACCCTACAAATGCATTCCCAAGACCTGATGCAAACGCGGGAGTAAAAGATTTTCAATCAGTACTTACATACAGAGATGGTTCATTTATTAAAATGAGAAGTATTAATTTAGGTTATACATTATCTTTAGAGACCCTAAGGAAAGCTGGCATATCAAGTGCAAGAATATATGTTAATGCTACAAATCCATTCATAATATATTCTCCTTTAGTCAAAAGCGGATTAGTTATAGACCCTGAAGGAAATGGGACAGGTAATGGAATTGGTGATGGTGTACCAACCAGACAACTTAACGTAAACTTAAATACACCTCCTGTCAGACAATATACAATAGGTTTAAATATTAAATTCTAAAATTTAAAAAAGATGAAAAAGTTTCAATTAACAATAATAGCTTGTTTTACATTTATAGTTTTTGGTTGTGAATCTGTTTTAGTTGAAGAACCACAATCACAAATAGTACCTTCCCTTTTTAATACTTCAGCTGGGGTGCTGGGAGGAATCGCAGGTGTTTATAACGATATAAGAAGTCAATGGGGTACTGAGGGCTTCTCTACAGAAATGCAGGCTGGAACTGATGAGTATATCCAAGGCTCCAGTTCAGGAGGTGGACCTGCACATACTTACAATGGTCTAAATGGTACTAATTTTGGTAGCGCTTGGGGTATTGCATTCACTGATATCAACACCCTTAACGGAGTATTAAAATTTGGACAAGAACTCAAGGATCCAGAGACAGTTAAAAAGCAGTATTTGGCACAGGCAAAATTCTTAAGAGGTTTTTGGTATTTTTATTTGGTACAAACATGGGGAGATGTGCCACTTCACACAGAATTTATAACTTCTGCTTCGCAAGCAGCTAAAAGAGATCCGGCAAGTGAAGTTTATAAACAAATCATTAAAGATTTTACAGAAGCTGCGGCTGATTTGCCCAATACACCAACAGCACCATTCTTAGGTAAGGCAGCTACTAAAGCTGTTGCAAAATTCTTCCTGGCAAAAGCATTACTTACCAGAGGATGGCTAACCGGTAATCAGGCTGATTATGCAGAAGCTGCTAAAATTTCCAGTGAAATAATTGCTGAAAAAGGTAATTATGGGCTTGATTTATGGCAAGATTTTGGAGATGCTTTTGTCCCGGCAAATGACTATGGCAAAGAAACAATGTTTGTGAGTGACCACTCCAATGATGCAAAATATGGATATTATACCGTGGGAGGTGGTGCATCCGGAGGGGCAGCATTAAATCTTACTCCGTGGTTTACAAATTGGAATTATCCAAGTTTAAGTGGTGTGAATTCTTACATTAATGCGGCTGGATTATTAGTAAACAGCGGTCCATCAGGTATGGTCAGAGATGCATTTTATGGAAGACCATATTCAAGAATCAGACCAAACAGTCATAAATGGACTTCAGGTGAAAATGCAGGCAAAAACTACATTTTGGATCAAGCATTTGTAAAAAGAGATATTGATTCGAGATTTTCTAACAGTTTCTATACAGTTTATATAGCAAATACAGCCTCTTCTTATACTGCTACAACTGCAAATAATAGCAGAGGAATTGGTAATACCTTAAGACCAGGTTTAGATACTGTAGTATGGATTACAGATTTTGAAGTACCTGGAGCACCCCAGTTCATAGGTAGTCAACCCTTTAAAGGAATCGTTGTACCGCCTAGTCTTTGGAAAAATGATATATTTCCAGCTCTTAAAAAGTTTATGGATCCTAGTAGAGGTTCAAA
>JBARSW010000137.1:0-9269 GCA_049644925.1 Chitinophagaceae bacterium
CATAGATATTGCAAAGAAAATTCAGGTGGAAATTCCTCTTTACCGTTTTGTAAATGGCAACTATACTGCTGTTTTAACATCGAAAAATGGGACAAGAGTTTTTCTAAAATTTACAAAGCAGTAATTGATTTTACTTTGTTCGAACATTTTTGTCTATAGGTTGGTCATCGCAAAGTAAATGACCTGTGTTTATCTCTGCCCGATTATTTCGTGGTTGTGCCAGGCGATTTATGTAGCAAATTCACAAATTTATAAGATGCAAGCATGATTAACGAATTGAAGTTATCCAATTGCCCGATTTTTGGTAAAGCCCTACAAAAAATCTAAATTCATGAATAACAGTGATATAGTCGTAATTATTTATTTCCCTGTTATCTTCAAATGAAATCCGGGATTAACAATCAACTGCATTCCGTTACTTATAGTGACACTTTTTACTGTTACATTAGAATTAATAATTGGGGAAAATGAAATGCCTTGATTAATAAATACCTCTGTGTTTACACCTGGAACGGTTCCACAGCTCCAATTTGAAGGAATTCCCCAGTCTGTGCTGATTACTCCTAGCCAGGTATTGCTATTGCCGCTACAGGGATTAACTGAAATCGTCGAAACTGAACTTGCCGCAAGCCCCCGGCTGTCAATTACAGATACCTGAAACTTATGTTCCACATGAGTTAGACTGGTAATTATTGTGTTTACATTGTTAGGTGTGATAATTGAAGCAGGTGAATTGGCAAAACCTTCAAACATATTTACAGCAACCACCCTGTTGAACAATTGTAAGTGGCCTGCATCATTAAAATGAATATTATCACCAAATGAATATTCGGGATCTAGTGTTGTTGATCCAGGGGTAGCCAGTGGAGTATAAAAATCAATTGCATATGATCCGAACTGTAATAGAATACTGTCTCTTACTTGCTGTAAAAAAAGTTTCCCGGAAGTACTAAAATCGCCCCTGGGTTGTGTGGTGGTGATAAAGCATTTCTTACCTGCATTTATAACAGTATTGAAAATTGTCCGGTAGGCAAACATTATTTCGGTTATGGTTAATCCACCAGGCTGGCTATAGCCATTAGATGGAAAATTAACTAATACAATATCAGCACCACCAGTAGTTAATGCCCATGTCACATTGCGCAGTGGATCAGGTGCTTGCTGATTCCCGGAGGTTGGGGTATAGCCGGTTGGCATAGCTGCAAAAACAGTAGCACCTCCCAAACCCCTGTTATGCGTAGTTGAAACACTATTACAAAGCCCCTGAGATGTATAATAATTAATAATTCTGCCTACAAAAGAGTTATTTTGGGTAGATGCCCCTGTTCCAACAGTGGTCGAAGAACCAAGAAATACAATTCTTTTGGCAGATTGCCCGGGGGATTTAAATTTTGTCCATTTGGTAGAAATAATACTGTTTACTGCAATGGTATTGCTTGTAAGAGTTGCAGTGTTCGTCGGCAGGGAAATTGAACTGTTGGACGAAGTGATTGATGGAGGTGAGTTTGATAATAAAACATCTTTTAAGTTATAGCCTATCTTGATCTGATTTGATAATAGTATTAAAGTGTCATTAGCATTGAGTAATGAAGCAGAGGCACTGCAAATAACAATCAATAATAAAAGTGTCGGGAAAAAGAATCGCATTAAACAAGAATAATGTCACGAGTAATAAAATCTGGTTTGATTCTTACATTAACAAACCTTTTTATATTGGGTTATAAAGTAAAAATTGAAGATATTAAATTTATCTAAAAAAAAATAAAAAAGTTGATAGCTGTAATTTCTACAACAATCTCCATTGGAATTACATCCAAAAAAATCAATGAAAATGGTTTTCTTTAATTGTTTCTGGCTTTGAATACAAATCCGGCAGTTATTTCTGCCTTAAGCAGAATGGATTCCCCAAAAATAATTCAGATTTTATCTAAAAATTGAAAATTAAGGATCGGCTGAACAAGCAACCAATCAGTTATCTTTGCAGTCATAAAAGAAACAGTAAAATGAAGAAGTTAAACATCGTTTTTTTGGCAGCAGTGTTATTATTTGTAACCGGGATGAGTGCACAAACTATTCAGGAAGGAATGAACCACCTATATGCCAAAAGACATAAAAGTGCTGTAGCTGTATTTCAAAAACTGCTTGCTGTTAATGCCAATAATATTGAGGCTACTTATTGGTTAGGACAAACTTATTTTAATATGGATGATAATAATGCTGCCCGCATTTTATATCAAAAGGCATTGTCTGCCAGCGCTAATGCTCCGCTATTACTGGTAGGTATCGGGCATGCTGATTTATTGGAGAACAAAAACAATGAAGCAAAAATGAGTTTTGATGCCGCATTAATAGCTACCCATACCAAAAAAGGTGACGACCCGGGTATACAGACTGCCATTGGCAGGGCAATTGTAGATTCAAAAACAGGGGATTTTGAATATGCTATTCAGTTACTGAAAGCCGCTACCGCAAAAGACCCGAAGAATACAGAAACACTTATACAATTGGGAAATGCCTACCGAAAAGCTTATCCTGGTAAGGGAGGTAGCGATGCATTTATTTATTATAAGAAGGCCCTGGAAGTAAACCCCGGTTTTGCTGCAGCGAGTGTCAGGCTGGCGAAACTTTTTGAATCACAAAAAAGCTGGGTACTTGTTCTTGAATATTTGAATGAGGCAATAGCAAAAGATTCCCGCTTTAGTGATGCCTATTACGAATTATTCTGGTATTATTTTTCCCGCAAGGAATTTACAGAGGCAAGTACTCAGTTGAAAAAATATATTGATAGCAAACTGCCGGAAACTGATATTCTGGATGAATACCTTTTTGGACAACTGTGCTATGTAAGTAAGGACTATGATTGTGCCATAGCGAAAGGAAACAAGGTGCTGAGTGAAATGGGAACAAGAACAAAACCAAGGGTTTATAAACTACTTGCCTATGCTTATTTTGATAAAATCGATTATGCAAATTCATTGAAAAATCTGAATGAATATTTTGCTAAAGAAAAACGGGAAGATCTAATAACCGGCGATTTTAAATTGAAAGCGGACATTCTTGCTAAAACCGGTGGAACTCCTGACGAAATCTATAACACATATATACAGGGTTCAGTATTAGATACTGTGCTAAGTTCAAAAATTGATTTCTTAAAGCAGGGTGCTGAACTTTTTAAAGCAAAAGGGGACAGTATAAGCCGGAACAAAGAAGGCGATATCAGATTACTGATAACTAACATTAAACCAAGGCCAAGTCTGAATGATTACTATGATGCCGGGTTTGCTTTTTACAAAGGAAACAATTACACCAGGGCAGATAGTATGTTTGAGATCATTACGGTAAAATTTCCGGATGAAATATATGGATGGGAAAGAAGGTTTCAGATTGGCCGGATTCTGGACAGTACAATGGAAAAAGGCACAGCTATTCCTTATGCTTTAAAATATCTTGAAATTATTGAGAAGGATACAACAAAAAACAAGAGAGAGATAATCAGCACTTCCTCATACCTGGCTGCCTATTTTGCCAATATTTTAAAAGACCCTATTAAAGGAATTGAATATTTAAAAAAGATGCTTGTTTTGGATCCTTTGAATGTTGATATTCTAAACAATATTAAAATTCTGGAGAAGTCACCGGCTATAAAACCTAATTAATCGGCAATTTTATATACCGGATATACTAAAGTAATTTTTACGGATAACCTACATTCATCATTCTTAAGGGGGACAACCCCATGCAGAGGAAAAACTATTTTATCTACTTTGATTCCTGGTTTAATAGTTCATAGCATTGCTTTACAATTTCTAATTCTTCATTTGTGGGGATCACTAAAATTTTCACTGGAGAATCAGATGTGTTAATTTCCCTGGTGTCGCCGGAATGTAATTCGTTCTTCTCCGAATCAAGATGTATCCCTAAGAACTGCATATCTGTACATACCCGTTTGCGAATATCAACAGCATTTTCACCCACACCTGCCGTAAATACAATTGCGTCTAAACCATTAAGAGCAGCTGCATAAGCTCCGATATATTTTTTAATACGGTAAGCATATAACTCATAGGCAAGTTCTGCCTGTTTGTCGCCATCTGTAATGAGTTTTCTTATATCCCTCATATCACTATGCCCCGTTAGTCCAAGCATGCCACTTTTTTTGTTAAGCAGGTCGCTTACTTCTTGCGGTGTATATTTCAATTGTTCCATTAAGTGAAATATTACGGAAGCATCAATATCACCAGACCGGGTACCCATGATTAATCCGCCAACGGGCCCCAATCCCATAGTGGTGTCAACAGAACGGCCTTTGTCAATAGCAGTCATACTGCTGCCATTTCCAAGGTGGATGGTAATAATTTTTGCGGTTTTATTGTTAAGATATGCCGCAGCCTGTTCGGCAACATATTTATGAGAAGTGCCATGAAATCCATAAGCCCGGATATGGTGTTTTGTATAAAGCGATTGCGGAATAGCAAATCGAAAAGCCCTGGCTGGCATTGTTTGATGGAAAGCAGTATCAAAAACGGCTACCTGTTTTGCTTTGGTAAAAATCTTTTGCGCAACTTTAATGCCTGTATAATTGGCCGGATTATGTAAAGGTGCCAGTGAGAATAATTCTTTAATTTTTTCCATTACTTCTTCTGTAATAAAAGTGGTGGCAGAAAAAGTTTCTCCACCATGTACCACACGGTGGCCAACCGCATCAATATCACCGGGGTCATTTATTACACCGATTTTTTTATCAGTAAGTAGCCGGGCTACTTCATGAAGACCAGCTTCATGATCACTGAGTAGTATTTTTTCCTTGGTGATATGTTCTTCGCCATTGGCATATGTCTTATGTGTGATACCGGAATTATCAGAGCCAATCCGTTCAATTAATCCACTGCAGACAGGTTTTTCATGCGGCATTTTAAATAACTGGTACTTAAGAGAACTGCTACCTGTATTGATTACAAAAATATTCATACTGCAAAAAGCTTTTTAATGTTTATTAATCCTGTGCCTGAATAGCGGTGATGATAACAGTATTGAAAATATCATCTACTGTACAGCCACGGCTCAGATCATTAATAGGTTTATTCAGACCCTGTAGCATTGGACCAATGGCCAAAGCACCTGTTTCTCGTTGCACGGCTTTGTAAGTGTTATTTCCTGTATTCAGGTCTGGAAATATCAGTACACTTGCCTGTCCAGCAACGGGTGATCCGGGCATTTTTTGTTGGCCAACAACCGGGTCAACAGCCGCATCATACTGAATGGGGCCTTCCACTTTTAAATCAGGTCTTTTTTGTTTTACTATTTCAGTTGCCAATCTTACTTTTTCAACATCTGCACCTTCTCCGGATGTGCCGGAAGAATAAGATAACATCGCAATTCTTGGTTCAATTCCAAACGCTAAACTACTTTCAGCGGAAGAAATGGCGATTTCTGCCAGTTGTTCTGCGGTTGGATCGGGATTAACTGCACAATCTCCAAATACGGAAACCCGATCGGGCAGACACATGAAAAATACAGATGACACCGTTGAGATTCCCGGCTTTGTTTTTACAAATTGTAAAGCGGGACGAATAGTATGCTGGGTTGTGTGAATTGAACCGGAAACCATTCCGTCTGCATGACCCTTATGCACCATCATAGTGCCAAAGTAAGAAACATCTGTCATGAGGTCGTGAGCCATTTCACGGGTAATGTTCTTTTTCTTTCTTAATTCATACAACGTATCAACGTAGTCATTAAAATGTTCAGATTTTATAGGATTGATGATATGAAGACGAGAAAGGTCAATATTCAGGCCCAGTCTCTTTACGGAGGCTGTTATTTCAGCAGGGTCGCCTAAAATAGTTAATTCAACCAATTCCTGGTTAATTAAACGGGCCGCTGCTTTTAAAATTCGGTCCTCATTACCTTCAGGCAAAATGATATGCTTGATTTTACTCTTAGCCCTTTTTGCCAGTTGGTATTGAAACATATGAGGGGTGATGTCTTCAGATTCATAAGTGATTATTCTTTCGTCGAGTTTTTTAACGTCCACATATTTTTCAAACAGGCTGATGGCTAACTGGATTTTCTTAGTATTATCAGCAGAAATTCTTGATTTAACGCTGCTGAGAAGGACACTTGTTCTATAAGTTCCTGCTTCCACTGAAACAATTGGAAGAACTGTTTTCAAACCTTTTAATAAGCGTATAACAGGTTCTTCCGGTATAAGACCCGCTGTAAGCATAATTCCGGCAACTTTTGGATAATTCTGTGACTGGCTTGCCTGAAGTGCACCAATAATGATATCTCCACGGTCGCCAGGTGTAACAATTAAAACATTTTCGCTGATATGGTCGAGAAAATGGGGTAAGTGCATTGCCCCTGTTATAATTTCATCCACCTGGTTTGAAAGTTGGTCTTCTCCAAAAAGTAATTTGCCGCTCAGTTGTTCGGCAATTTCCTTCATAGTTGGATTTTGTAAATTTTTATCTTCCGGAATAATTGAAAGTATGGTGTCGCTGGTAAGGTGAGTAGTGAGCAACTGCTTCACATCCTCTATCATATCTTTTTTAACTTTATTTACAATTACAGCAAGGACTTGTACATCACGGGATTCAAAATTCCTTAAAACCGTTTGTGCAGAATTTACTAATTGAGCTGTTGTTTTATTATCACCAGAAACTACAAAAACAACCGGGGCATTCAGGTTTTTTGCAATGGTTGCATTTGCATCAAATTCAAAAGCGGTGCCTTCCCCAAGAAAATCGCTTCCTTCAATTACTGTATAATCATACAGTTCTTCCAGTTTCTTTACTTTACGGATTACTGTATTAATCAGATCGCCTCTTTTTTCGGTTTCCATCTGCCTGATGGCTTTCTGACGGGTAAAAGCGTAAGTATCATCGTAGGCAATAGGCAGGTTGAAATACTTAAGAATCATTTCAATATCCCCTTCCTTCTTCTCTTTGGGATCATCGTTAATGATTGGTTTAAAATAGCCCACTTTCCGGGCTTTCCCTAACAACATATTTAAAATGCCCAATGCAATTATTGATTTTCCGCTGTAGGGCTCTGCTGTTGCAATAAAAATTGTTTTTGCCATAAGAATATTATCAGTTCGGCGAATGTAGAATTTCAAATTATTTTAAAGGCTAAGAATAATCATATAAAAAAATGAAGTATATCACTTTTTTTTACCTTTTTGATTATTCGGACCTGGTGAACAACAAAATTAGTTTGCAGCATGAACTATTCCATCCGGTACTATCTTGGAATTTACCTTTTTTGTAGCCCTGGCCATGGCTTCAGGAAAAAATGATAATTAGGGAGTTAGGAAAAAAAATACCGGTTAATTTAAACGGTTGGTGAATATTGAATAATGATACCTTTGCAGGCATAACTCAAAAATAAATTATGAAAAAAGTTTTTTTGGCGATAGCCATTTCTTCATTCCTTGTATCCTGTGGCGGCAGTGAGAGTGATAAAAAAGTTACTACTACTGAACCCGTAAAAACAGAAACAACAACAGACATTACACAAAGCCCGGATTATCAGAAAGGAATGGCTATTGTTGCTGATACGAAAAACCTGTGCCTTACCTGCCATAAAATTGAAGAAAAATTGGTGGGACCTGCTTATCGTGATGTAGCCAATAAATACGAAAGCACAGAAGAAAATATAAATAAACTGGCAGAGAAAGTGGTGAAAGGTGGTACAGGTGTTTGGGGTGAAATTCCCATGCCTGTAAACGCTGTTATTTCTTTAGTTGATGCAAAAGCTGCCGTGAAATATATTTTGATGCTCAGGAATAAATAATAGGGCGATTGCAATTTAATGGGAATGTCATTTCATTTTTTAAAATAGAACCTGAAATGGGATATCCCGTTTTTTTACAGTAAATACATCTACCATGAAAAAAATAATCTTTATTGTACTGATTTTTTTCACCACTTCAGTAATTTCACAGGAACACAGCCATGTTGCCGGCAGAAAGATCAGCTTCCCGGATATTCCTGGTTATAAAACACTGAAATGTGACCTGCATCAGCATACTGTTTTTTCAGATGGTAGTGTGTGGCCGGATATTCGGGTGATGGAAGCATTGATGGATGGACTTGATGTAATATCGCTTACAGAGCATCTTGAGTACCAGCCACACAAAACCGATATCCCTCATCCCAATCGTAACCGTTCCTATGAAATTGCTTTGAAGGAAGCAAAAAATCATGACCTGCTGATTGTACATGGTTCAGAAATAACAAGAAAAATGCCGCCGGGGCATAGCAATGCATTATTCATTAATGACGCAAACAAACTTTTGGTAGATGATTCGCTGGCTGTTTTTAAAGAGGCAAAAAAGCAAGGTGCTTTTATTTTTTGGAATCACCCGAACTGGACATCACAGCGGAAGGATGGTATTGCCACTCTTACGGAAATGCACAAGCTCTTGATAAAGGAAAAGTTGCTGGATGGTATAGAAGTGGTAAATGATAATACCTATTCTGACGAAGCCTTGCAGATTGCTTTGGACAATAACCTGACCATAATGGGCAACAGCGATATTCATAAACTTATTGACTGGGATTTCTCCATTCCGGAAGGTGGTCACAGGCCGATTACATTGATTTTTGCAACAGAAAAAACGGAAGCTGCAATCAAGGAGGCGTTATTTGCAAGAAGAACTGTCGTTTTTTACAAGAACCTGCTGATTGGCAGAGATGAATTCCTGGTGCCGTTAATTAAAGAATCTCTTGTAATAAAAAGTGCAAAATATATCGGTAAATCTGATGTATTGCAATTGGAAGTATGGAATAAAACGAATGAAGATTATACTATCCAGAATAAATCGGGATTAACTTTTCATAACAACAATGATGTGGTGATAGTAAAACCCGGTGAAAAAAATGTGTTACAAGTAAAAACAAAAGAAAGGGTAAAACAGCTGGGTCTTGAATTTGAAATATTAAATGCAGTGAATGCCCCTGGCAAACACCCAAAAGTTATTTTAGAGACTGGTCCTATTCAATAAATGGCTGACGGATTATTAAGTCTTTTCTATTCCAGATTTATAGATCAAACCATTCGTTGTGTTGTTCACTAACCCGGATAAATGTTGTCCTTTTGGTTAGCTCCTTCAGTGCTTTGGCACCAACATAAGTGCAAGCTGAACGAAGGCCGCCTAATATATCCTGAATAGTATCTGATACATTACCCCGATAAGGTATTTCAGTTGTTTTACCTTCAGAAGCCCTGTAGTCTGCTACTCCGCCAGCATACTTGTTCATGGC
>JBARSW010000138.1:0-7150 GCA_049644925.1 Chitinophagaceae bacterium
CATTTAACCTGGCTATGCTTTGGAAATTGCCCGTCATTTTTATCTGTGAAAACAATAATTATGCAATGGGTACTTCTGTAGAAAGAACATCCAATGTAATTGATATTTATAAACTGGCGGATGCATATGAAATGCCTGCAGATAC
The DNA here is from genome assembly GCA_049644925.1 of Chitinophagaceae bacterium. Lineage (GTDB taxonomy): Bacteria > Bacteroidota > Bacteroidia > Chitinophagales > Chitinophagaceae > JJ008. The sequence goes on from JBARSW010000138.1 coordinate 146, forward strand.
CATTGATGGAATGAGTGCTGAAGCCGTACATGATGGTGTAAGCAGGGCTGTAAAAAGGGCAAGAGAAAAGGGTGGACCTACTTTGCTGGAAATAAAGACTTACCGGTACAAAGGACATTCCATCAGCGATCCGCAGAAATACAGGACCAAGGATGAAGTGGATGAATTTAAATTAAAAGATCCGATTCAAATGGTGCTGAAAAAAATTCTTGAAAATAAATTTGCAACACAGGAAGAAATTGAACTTATCAATAAAAGAGTAGATGCAATTGTTGACGAGTCGGTAAAGTTTGCTGAAGAAAGCCCATGGCCGGATGACAGTGAAGTACTCAAAGATGTTTATGTAGACCAGAACTATCCATTTATAGTTGATTAATTTTTTCAAATAAATTAAAAAAAACAGTTAAACTGAAATAATATGGCAGATAAGAATAATGAGAAAGAGTCACATCATGATGAGGAGCTCATTGCAAAAGCAAAGAACTTTTGGGATAAGAACGGTAAAATTATCACTATTGCAGGCCTGGTAGTTATTTTGGCATTCGGTGGTTGGTATATTTACCAGAACTATTTTAAAAAACCAAAGGAAGTAAAAGCAACAGATGCAATTTTTAAAGCAGAAGAATACTATCGTATGGATTCTGTAAATCTTGCATTAAACGGCGATGGCATGAACTGGGGTTTCCTCAGAGTTATTGATAAATATGGCGGAACTAAAGCCGGAAATTTGGCTAATTTCTATGCAGGTGATTGTTATATAAAACTTAATGAAAACGAAAAAGCCATTAAGTACCTGAAAAAATTCAGTTCCGACTCTAAGTCTTTGCAGGCAAGGGCTTATAAGTTATTGGGAGATGCAAACGGAGATTTGGGAAAATTCAAAGAAGCATTTGATTATTATAAAAAGGCCGGTCATCATTTTGAAAAAGATGCCAATAATTCTGCTGAGGCACTTTTTATGGCTGCTTTTATTGCACAGCGTAGTTTAAACGATACAAAATCTGCGACTGAATTATACAAAGAAATAAAAGAAAAATTCCCCCGTACTCAACAAGCTTATGATGCTGATAATTACCTGGCACAAATGGGAGTTTATAATACGAACGAATAATTATGGCTGACATAAGCAACAGCAAGTTATTAAATATTGATACAGGCATTCTGAATAAGGATGCCTGTATCGTTTTGGTAAAAACAGAATGGAATGCTGCTATTACAGACCAATTAGAAAGAGGTTGTATCAATCTGTTGGAGCAAATGGGTGTTAAAAAGATTATTGTGTTAACTGTACCCGGCGCAATAGAAATTCCGTTCCTGATTAACAGTTTTTGGACAAATTCCCGAAAAAATAAAAAGCCAGATGCTTTTATTGCTTTGGGATGTGTAATAAAAGGGGATACTCCACACTTTGACTATGTTTGTAAAGCTGTTACAGATGGAGTTGTAAATCTTAATCTGACTTTACCTGTACCTACAATATTTGGCGTACTTACCGTTAATGATGAACAACAGGCTATAGATAGAATTGGAGGCAAAAATGGGCATAAAGGAGAAGAAGCTGCTATTACTGCCGTAAAGATGATTAATTTAGTAACCTCAATAAGGAAATAAAGTTGTGAACGTTCAATTATTCATACCATGTTTTGTTGACCAGCTGTACCCCGAGTCTGCGTTTAACATGATCAAAGTACTTGAAAAGGCTGGATGTACTGCCACTTATAATACTTCACAAACCTGCTGTGGGCAACCAGCATTCAATGCCGGGTTCTGGGAAGAATCAAAATCAGTTTGTACTAAGTTTATCAAGGATTTTGCCGGCACCGATTATATTGTGGCTCCCAGTGCCAGTTGTGCCGGCTTTGTAAGAAATTATTATGGAAAATTATTTGAAAACTCGTCATTACATAACGAAGTAAAAGATTTAGGAAAAAGGGTTTTTGAATTTTCAGAATTCATGATCAAAATTTTGAAAGTAGAAGATGTAGGCGCCACTTTAAATGGCAAAGCCACCTATCATGATTCTTGTGCCGGTCTCAGGGAATGTAAAATAAAACAAGAGCCCAGGAAACTATTATCACATGTAAAGGGCCTCGAGTTAATTGAAATGAAAGATGTAGAAACCTGTTGTGGTTTTGGCGGCACATTCGCTATAAAATTTGATGCTATCTCTATAGGAATGGTTGATCAGAAAGTTGAAAATGCATTAGCAACCGGCGCAGAGTATCTTATCTCTACCGACATTTCCTGCCTGATGCATCAGCAGGGATATATTAAACATAAAGGTTACAAAATTAAAACAATGTACCTGGCAGATGTGCTGGCAAGCGGTTGGTAAAAAAAAGTGTATGGCTTACTGGCTTATAAAATCAGAACCTTTTAAATATTCCTGGCAACAGTTTGAAAAGGATAAACAAACTTCTTGGGATGGAGTTAGAAATTACGCAGCCCGAATACATTTAAGGGCAATGAAAAAAGGCGACCTGGCATTCTTTTACCACAGTAATGAAGGAACGGAAATTGTTGGAATAGCCAAAGTAACCAAAGAAGCTTACCAGGATCCCACCACAGAAGATGAATGGGTAGCAGTTGATTTCAAACCACATAAAAAATTAAAGAAAACGGTAAGCCTTGCACAAATAAAGGCAGATAAGCGATTAATTAGTATGGCCTTAATAAGGATAAGTCGATTGTCAGTTCAGCCGGTTTCTGATGAAGAGTGGGATATCGTTTTGCAAATAGCAGGAGAAAAATAGACTCAACAATTCTTCGACTTATTTTCATTTTCAAAATTCCTTTTAACATTCCGGGTAGGTTACTTTTTTGATTATTTAAGAATCAATAGTTGATTCTCATTCTAAATTTTAAAAAAATAAAGCCATGAAAAAATTATTAATCGGGCTGCTTATCATAGCGGCCGGAACAGCAGCCTTTTTCCTTTTCAGAAACAAAAAAGAAACAATAGTTACTGATGAATTAACAAAGGAATGGATTCTTGGAAAATGGAAACCGGGTGAAAGAAACGATTCCAACTTTAGTAGGTTTCAATTTGATTTTAAGAAAGACGGAAATGTAGTCAGGTCAATAAAAGATTCATCAATAACCGATACTTCCTATTACGAATGGAACAAAGCCAATGAATTGGTATGGAAAGAAAAGGCAAGTGATTCTACAGGTAAAGTGTACCTGGTATCTAAACTTACATTGGATAGTTTGATGATTCAGGCTGTTGACAGCTCAACTATTCTATTAATTAAAATGAAGTAGTTTTTTGCAAGATGAAAGTAAGACAAGTAGTAAAGATTTTTTTATGCAAAACAATTAACACTGCATCTAATAATTTTAATTTCAAAATTTATTGTTATGAAAATCTTAATCACTGCTATGGCAGTAATGCAGCTCTTCATTGCCTGTGAAAGCAATAAAAAAGATATTGAGTTACAAAAGCCAAACACCGATAATGAAGAAATGAAAATTGCAGAAGTAAAGTTTAGTAATAGTTCAGATATTGATACAGCCTTTAGTCCACCTTTGCCAGATCCAGAAAAAAAACAAAAGGATCAACAAAAAGAACAACAACAAAAACAGCCGGTTGTTAATCCTGATTGGGATAAGAAGATTATCAAAACATCCACTCTTAACCTGGAAGTAAAGAATTACAATGTTTACTATGCACAATTAAGAGAAAAGGTAAAAAATGCAGGTGGATATATTGCGCAGGAAGAGCAAACACAATCAGACTATAAAATTGAAAATAGCCTGGTAATTAAAGTTCCTGTTGAACAGTTTGAAAATGCTCTTTATCAATTAACTGAGAAAGTGGAAAAAATTAATGAAAAGAAAATTACATCACAGGATGTAACTACAGAATTTATAGATGTAAAATCAAGATTGGAATCAAAAAAGCAAGTCAGGCTGCGTTATATTGAACTATTAAAACAGGCAAAAAATATGGAAGAAATTCTAAATGTTCAATCTGAAATAAACAGCATTCAGGAAGAAATGGAATCTGCGGCAGGAAGAATTGAATATCTTGGCCATTCCTCGTCATTTAGTACAATAAATCTTACATATTACGAAGTATTAAATTCATCAGCAAAAGATTATGACAAGACGTCGTTTGGCAGAAAAATTGGGACTGCTTTTAAAACCGGTTTAGAATGGGTAGGAGACTTATTCGTTGGTCTTATTTCTATCTGGCCCCTATTCCTGGTTACATTTTTTGCTTATATCCTTTTTAGAAGGCTTAAGCTTAAAAAACAATAAACTTAAAATGCAATTAGTAAAAGTATATCGTCAACTTTTGTGCAGATGGCATTACTACTTTACTTTTGAGTATGGCAAAAAAGAAATTGGTTGTACTAACCGGTGCGGGCGTCAGCGCAGAAAGCGGATTAAAAACTTTCAGAGATAGTGATGGATTATGGGAAGGGTATGAGGTGACTGAAGTAGCCACTCCAAGGGCATGGAAAAAAAATCCGCAATTAGTTCTGGACTTTTACAATTTGCGCAGGAAAAATGTTGCCGATGCAAAACCCAATGCTGCTCATTTTGGATTAGCAGAACTGGAAAAGGATTTTGAGGTAACAATCATTACTCAAAATATTGATGACCTGCATGAGAGAGCCGGCTCTACCAATATTCTCCATTTGCATGGTGAGATATTCAAGATGCGAAGTGAAAAAAATGATTCCCTGATTTATGAAATAAAAGGGAATATAAACATTGGAGATAAAGCGGAAGATGGAGCTCAACTTCGTCCGCATATAGTTTGGTTTGAAGAATCGGTTCCAAAAATGGAAGAAGCAATTCCTGTAATTTATTCTGCAGATGTATTTGTGGTTGTCGGAACATCTTTAGTAGTTTATCCTGCTGCCGGATTAATTAATTATGTAGCATTAGATACACCAAAGTATGTAATTGATAAAAAGATTCCTTACTTATCACCAATGAAAAACTTAACATTGATTGAAATGCCTGCTACTGAAGGTGTCAATGAATTAAGAAAATTTCTTGGTTTATGAGATATTTATCCGGGTTAAGAATTTTTAGGTTTTTGCTAACATGATACATGCTATCATTGCTGCGAAATTTCTGCATGAAAAAATATTTATTTCTTACCATTTCGGCAATATCAGCATACCTAATAACTTCAGCGCAAGCCTATTTGCCATTCGAGCAATTCCGTAAATATGTTAAAGCTCAGACGCCAAACCGCTATGATTCCTCCCAAAAATTATTAACAAACAGACTGGGTGCAGAATTACATTACTTATATCCATATTACCAGGCAATAGGTTGGGAAGAAAAATTCAAAAAGTCATTAGGCGAAAAAAACTATTATTCAAATTTCAGTCAGCAACTTTCTTTTGCCGGCGATTACAGCATGGCAACTGAATATTTGATCAAGAGTTTTGATACATTAACTGAAAAGTATAAAAGCAGCATTTCGGATACTGTAAATAAACTAAAGGACATTCAATATGTGCCGGCAAAGAATTCAATAATTAGTAATGCTCCTTATTACAAGGTTATCATGATTAATGAATCTCCTGCAAAGCCGGTACACCGGGCTTTTACTTACAGTTTACTGGAAGATTTATATAAAGAAGGTTACCGCTATTTAGCCATGGAAGCTTTTAACAACCTGGCCAATAAATGTCTTGATTCGGTAAATGTATTTACCGGCTATTATATTTGCGAACCCATTGCCGCTGAGCTGACAAGAAAAGCTTTACAAATAGGTTATACGTTAATTTCTTATGAAGATACACTTGCCTTAAAACATACTGGTTCACAAAGGGATTCAATACAAGCAGAGAATATATATAGTGTAATAAAAAAAGATTCGTCGGCAAAAATTCTGGTGCATGCCGGTTATGGGCATATCTCGGAAGAAAAAATTGGTGACTATACACCAATGGCTTCCTGGTTTAAAAAAATTAGTGGTATAGATCCATTCACAATTGATCAGACAGGTATGACAGAAGGAGGGGAGTTTGAGTATGGAAGAATTTTTTACCAGTATTTTAATAGTCGTTACAAAATATCAGAGCCTTCCGTTGTTTTCCAAAATAAGCGTCCGTTTAATCCATTATTTGAAAAAGGATATGACTTACTGGTGATGCATCCTCCTACAGTCTATCAGCATAACAGGCCAAACTGGATTTCTCTTAATGGTGATAGAAAGCCTGCATTGATTCAACCAACCGAGAAATTGCTATTCTTTGTACAGGCTTACAATGAAAATGAATATAATGCCGAAAATATAAATCTTTTGGTACCGGCAGACCAAACATATATTGCTAATAGAGAAGGCTATTATTGCCTTTATTTGAAGAAAGGAAAATATAAAATTATTCTCAGGGATATCAGCTATAAAATTCTATCCACAAAAGATTTCGATGTTGAGTAGATTTATTTATGTACTTCTTTAAACCTGATATCAAATTTTTCCAATTCATTCAGAACAGGTTTATAAATCTCTTTTCTAGTTGGAATATTAAGACCTGTAAGTTTTATTTCGCCATTCAAAATAAGTTTTGCCGCTATTCCCAATGGCAAGCCAACAGTCTTAGCCATCGCAGTCCTTAAACTATTTTCACCTTTAACGACTAAAGAACTCCTGACTACCGACTGCTGACTACCGATTATGTACTCAATCTCATGTAGCATTACAATCATGTCTTTGTCATCTGGCTTAAGGCTTAGTTTTTTTTCAATAGCAAACTGCAATATATCTGCAGCACTGCATAGCCCTTTATTCACAAGTGTTTCATCATCATTTAAGCCTAAATAGAAAAGTTGCTTTAAAGTTAGATTTGATTCATGCATTTGTTGTGCCTGGTAAGCTGCTGCTTTACTTTTCACTTTATTGATCTCAACTTCTTCCAGATTTCCTTTTTCATCTGCTGCCAAAAAAGATTCAGGCATTTCTACACCTTCTTCATCTGCTTCATTTTCTGCATCCATTAGTTTAGTAAGATTTTCGAGCAATGTTTTTGTAGT
>JBARSW010000139.1:0-1578 GCA_049644925.1 Chitinophagaceae bacterium
GCAGTTTTTAGTGATCTTGGAACTTTGGAAAAGTCCAATGAAGTAAAAATTAACGGACTCCCCATCGGAAACGTATATGACAAACGGGAACGGGATAAAGATGTTACTGCGGTTGTAGTAACTATCAGTCTTACAAGGGATGTAAACATTCCGATAAATTCTGTCGCATATATCGGTTCCAGCCTGGTTGGTGCTTCTTTTATTGTAATCGAAAAAGGAGATTCAAAAACCTATATGAAATCCGGCGATACCCTTCATACCAGAGTAGAAACCGGCTTGCTGGGTGACGTAAAAGCACAATTAAACCCCACCCTTTCCAAAGTGAGAGATGTGCTTGATTCGCTTAAAACCACTTTAAGCGGTGCCAATAAAGTTTTCAGCACAGAAAATAAGGCCAACCTTGCACAGACCATGACAAACCTCAACAGGGCCAGTAGTTCATTAACCAGCTTATTGGATAACCAAACAGGTTCATTAGCAAAAACGTTGAATAATGCAGAGGAGTTAACAAAAAACCTGAAAAGTAATACTGATGATATAAAAGCAACAATTGGTAATGCAAAAAAGGCTTCTGAAAAATTAGCAGCATTGGAACTGCAGCCAACGATTGATTCACTGAATGCCATGATTGCTCAATTAAAAGTTACCGCTGCAAAAATCTCCAGTAAAGATGGAACACTGGGTGCTTTAATTAATGATAAATCTTTGTACAATAAATTAAATGATGCTATTCTCAGTGCAGAAATACTGATGGATGACCTGCGGACACATCCAAAACGCTATGTTAATTTATCAATCTTTGGCAAAAAAGATAAAACAGGCCCGATAACTTCGCCGGCAATAAAGGATTCTATTCCCCGATAGATAATTGATGCGATACTTAAAACTTTTTTACTGCTTATTAATTACAGGACTCCTGGTTAGTCCAAAAAATCTTTTTTCACAAATAATTACACCACCAGTTCAGCCCACTGCTGCGCCCACTGATTCGCTGGTTAACGTGGATATACTGGCATCAAAGCGGCTAACTATTTTAAAATTGAACGATAGCACTACCCTGCAGATTCTGGCAGGTGCTGTTAAATTGAAACAAGGCACCACACTATTTACCTGTGATAGTTGTGTAATGAATAGTAACAAAAAAACATTTGAAGCCTGGGGAAATGTACATATTAACGATGCAGACACTGCCAATATTTATTCCAGCCATCTCCGGTATCTTATTGATAAAAGACTTGCTTATCTTGATGGTAACGTAAGATTAACAGATGGCAAGGGTACCCTTACTACTCCTGACCTGGAGTATGATATGAACACCGATATTGGTATTTATAAACACGGCGGAAAAGTAGTAAACAAAAAAACAGTGCTAACGAGTAAGGAAGGTTATTACTATGCCGGGTTAAGGGATGTTTATTTTAAAAATAATGTATTTTTAAAAGATCCGGCATATACCATTAAAACTGATTCACTACTTTATAATACCCAAACACAAACCTCCCGTTTCATTGCAGAAACTTTTATAAAAGACAGCAGTGGCAGAACGATTGAAACCAAAGATGGTTTTTATAATATTGC
>JBARSW010000140.1:0-3507 GCA_049644925.1 Chitinophagaceae bacterium
TTTAGCAAAATATTTATAAGTAAAAACTTGTAATTATGAAATCTAGTTACTACGTTTGTTTACGATTCGGAAAACCACATTAACCCTAGTAAAACTACGATAAACATCCGTACCAAATTCGCTGAGATTTTATCTAAAAGTACGTTTCCCTTTACTGTAGCACCAGGAAAAAAGTTTAAGAATCTGCCAAAACCGACATCCAATAATTCTATGGGCCATTTGAAAGATTTATTCAACACCCTTAGAAATGAAAAGAATTACAGCTTTTATAACCATTTTGTTTCTTGGTATTGCCTCTCACCAGGCAAATTCAACTGTTTATAAAACCCCTTTTACAAGCCGACCACCACATTCAGTGGCAAATATTACTACTATACCCACTAAAATAATAAGTTTTAAGGGCAACCTGGATAAACAAAAAGTATTATTAAATTGGGTAGTTAGTGAAAATGAAACAGCTGATCAGTTTGAAATTGAAAAAAGTATTGATGGGAATATTTTTACAATGGCCGCTCTTGTATTCGGAACTGATAAAACTGATACCGATAATTACCAGTTTTATGAAAAAGCAGGAAATACAAAGATGCTTTACCGGATTAAGGTGATTAGCAAAAACCGGGAAACGGAATATTCGTCTGTCATTGAAATCAACCCAATTAATTAAGAACAGGTTTAATAATACCTATGCCAAAAAGTACAAAGCAAATATTGAGAGAAAAAATCAGCCGTTTAAAAAAAGCGATCAATCAGGTATTCAATCCTGGCAGAGAAAAGAGATTACCTCAATTATTACCCATACCAGTCTTCCATAAAAAATATTTAAGGGGTACCGATCTTTTGTAAATATTACATATACATAGAGTACCAACGGAGAATGAAGCCCTTTTTCTAAAGGGCTTTCTTCATTATATCAACCAGTACCCAGGTAAGATTTAAGATTTTCTATATATTCTTCAAAAGCACCAATCCCCTGTTTTGTTATCTTACAAATTGTTAGCGGATAATTATCCTTAAACTGTTTTGTAACTTCAATATAACCGGCATCTTTCAATTTCTGGATCTGTACACTAAGATTTCCGGCTGTGGCATTTGTTTTTTCACGCAAAAAAGTAAACTCAGCTTCCTTAACACTTATAAGAAGTGACATAACAGCTAATCGAAGCTGCGAATGTAATATAGGGTTAAGCTCTTTAAACATTTTCAAGGGCCAGGTTCCTTTTTGCTTTACGGTAATCTTTTTCCATAATAATGCCCGGAATAAACCACGCAACAATTGCCGATATGGCTGTAAGCACTAAATCAATTTTACCCGTTGTAAAAACTGCAGCTATACAACACAACCAGCAGAATATACCTCCCAGCAGCATGGGCCTGAACTTCATACTTGCACCAGATACAAATGTGGGTAACCCGTATAATAATAAAAAAAGAGGAGCAACAAATTCATACAAATGAAATGCAGCTGCATTACCCGTTAGCTTTTCATATTCTTCTGCCACAGGTTGCCATTCACTAAACATAACATTTGTAATAATAACTAATAAAAAAATACAAATGCCAAAAGCCAGCCACAGGTAATCCATAAAATCATCTCCATAAGTTTTTATCTTTCTTTCCCTCTTTTCTTTAATTGAAAAATAAATCTGCGGGATTATAGCAACTAATGTCAGCAGATATATATCAAAGGGTAACCGGTAACCAAATTGTATTTCGGACAATTTCACCAAAGAGCAAACTGCAATCACCATTCCCCACATTATGGCAGCAATACCAGTACTATGACAGGAGTCTTTTGCCTTATTAATCATTTGGGTAATGAGATCCAGGCTTTCTTTTTCGGTTAATTGTTTTTCTGAAAGAGTCATGATAATAATTATTTATTGGTTGCTTTATTCCTATGACGTAACATATACGCTGGTATGATATAACTGAACAAAATTGCTGCTGCACCAAACAACATCTGAAAGTCATACTGAACATAAGCAGAACCAATAGCAAATGTCCAGGCAATTAAACCACCCACAATTAATGGCCGGAACTGAAGTATGCTTCCGGAAACAAATGTTCCCAGCCCATATAACATAATAAAAAAGGGAAATACGGCAGAGCCCCAACCAATTTTTGTAAGGATCATACTTAGCACAAAAAAACTGATCCCCATACCTGTCCACAAATACTTCATGCTATCACCAATATAAGTCCTTGCCTTTTTTGATTTTCCTTGCTTAAACCCGAAATAACTGCTAAATACTATACCAGCAACAATCAGCCACCAAACCTGGTAATGCTGTTCATACCTGACAATTCGTTTCAGCAGAAACTGCCCGGTACAGGCAATAAATGTGATCCAGCCCCATACGAGAAAGAAGATGCTATTGTCAGACATATCCTGTTTAGTCTTGCTTATCATAGACTGAATAAGTTGAAGACTTTGTTCGGGAGAAAATTTTTCGTCTGTCATGAAAAACATTTTATTTCTGAAAGACCGGTATAAATAATTAACCAGTCCAAATATTATTTAAACTGAGAAAGGAAATAGGCAACCTGGCTTCTTCCCCATTGCGGTTCAATGCTGCTTCCTGGTTTAGATGTCATAAATATTTCATTCGCCTTTTCAAATAATAATTTTGCTTCTGCTTTGCTTCCACCAAATTGCTCAGGGGTATAGAATTTATCCTGGCCTTCCAGAATATAAATACGGGGAACATTAGGATTTAAAGCTTTTGCTTTTTCCAATGCTTCTGTTGCTTTGGCACCTTCTGTCATATACCGGTTCATTGGATTACCCATCATACGAAGGCTATGTACCATTTTTCTTATGCAGAAAATTTCAGCATTATCCTTACTCATTTCTTCAGCTTTGTTCAACAGTTTCTCTGCATTATCAGCCAAGGGATCAGTAATACTGCTATAGTCACCCATACCACCATCCTGTGGCATAGAGGAGTAACCCGCCATTATATTACAATAAGAAGCATAATAATATGGCATCCATTGTGTTTTTTCAGCATCGGCAATTCGTTCAAATGCATTGGCAAGATCCTTCCAGGTTTCTAATGAGTTGTTTGAATCCAGCATCACAACTTTTGCTTCCATCGCTTTTACATATTTATCACTTTGTGCAATTACGGTACTGGCAGTAAACAGTGCAAAAAAGATAAAAATTGTTTTTTTCATTGTTGATTGTTTTTATTGTTCAGAAATTTATTTGTCATTTAGCTAAAGGACTGAAAACAGGCCACTTTAATACCATCATAAAAAAAGAAATAAGCGGGGTAATCAAAGCCAGAAAACCCCAAATTTCCCATTTCATTAAAATGGTATCAAAATATTTTTGATCAAACTGGTTATTATCAATTGATGTTTTCAGGTATTTTTTCATTGCTTTCTGTAAAGGTGCCACTCTGTAAGCAAAGAATATACCTGACAAAGTAAACAATACCAATGACCAGAAAATCCAACCTGTACCAAGCAATGGAATCCCACCATATACAGCAGCAGTAATAC
>JBARSW010000141.1:0-6046 GCA_049644925.1 Chitinophagaceae bacterium
CCCTCCCCTTTGGAGGGTTTTTTTTGTATGGTTGTCCCCCGGATTAAACGAAGGGTTATTTTTGCCTTTATGCAGATCAGTGAACTTTATACCATTTATGAACAATACCCATCAATCCAAACTGATACAAGAAAACTTAAACCTGGCGATATATTCTTTGCATTAAAAGGTGAGAATTTCAATGGAAATGCATTTGCCAAAAAAGCTATTGATGCCGGAGCAGCTTTTGCTATCATTGATGAAATGGCCTTTGAGATAAAAGGAAAGACAATCCTGGTAGATGATGTACTTTCCACCCTTCAGCAATTAGCCCGATTCCATAGAGAAAAATTTGTAGTGAACGCAGGCGGTTGGCAAATTCCCTTTATTGCAATAACAGGAAGTAATGGCAAAACCACTACTAAAGAATTAGTACATGCAGTTCTTTCTTCCACTTACAAAACATATACAACTGAAGGCAATCTTAACAACCATATCGGTATTCCACTCACAATACTGAAAGTAAAAAATGATGCTGAAATGGTTGTGATAGAAATGGGAGCAAATCATAAAAATGAGATAGCCGGTTATTGCAAATATGCAAAACCAACACATGGCATTATTACCAATTGTGGCAAGGCCCATCTTGAAGGATTTGGCAGTGAAGAAGGTGTAAGAAAAGGGAAAGGAGAATTGTTTGAATACCTGGGTGAGCATAGTGGCACTGCCTTTGTAATGTGGGACTATGCTTATCTGCAGGAAATGAGTAAAAATATCAAAACAGTAATCAGGTATGGCACTGATGCAGCACATATAGAAGGTCACACTTTAAACAGTGACCCATTCCTTGAAGTTGAAATAACTAAGGGAGCGGAAACTGGTACAATTAAGACCCAATTGGTAGGTGATTATAATCTTTCGAATGTTTTACTGGCAGTTGCTATCGGAAAACATTTTAATGTTGCGGATGAAAAAATAAAAACATCCATTGAAAATTATACACCGTCCAACAGCCGTTCACAATTACTAGAAAAAGGAACAAATAAAATTATTCTGGATGCCTATAATGCCAATCCCAGCAGTATGACATTGGCTATTGAAAATTTTGCCAGGTTGCATGCCGACAAAAAGGTATTGATGTTGGGAGGAATGGCAGAATTGGGAGAAGACAGCCTTTCTGAACACAAATCAGTTATAGATCTATTAAACAAATACAAATGGGATAAGGTTGTTTTGGTTGGAGGAAACTTCCTGGCAATTAAACACTCTTATTTATCATTTGAAAATGCTGTTGCTGCCAGAAAATGGTTGGATGAGCAACATTTTGAGAACACCTATTTTCTGATTAAGGGAAGCAGAAGCATACAGATGGAAAAAATAATACAAGATTAATTATATAGTCTATTCATAAAGACAGTATTACGCATAACCTTAACTTTACTAAATGAACTGGAAAGAACAATTCCCGCAATTTGAAACCGGGCTGATTGATGTTATTGAAAAAGAAGCAGTACAAAGAGAATACAATGCCGGAGATATTATCATGCGTACCGGGCAATATATCAAGTCTACCACCCTTGTACTAAAAGGCCAGATAAAAATTTACCGGGAAAATAATGATGGCGGTGAATTTCTAATGTATTACCTGGGGCCCGGGGAAGCATGTGCCTTATCTATGATATGCGCCATCCAGTCACACACCAGCGAAATAATGGCACGGGCAGAAGAACATACAGAAGTATTAATGATACCGATTCAGTTGATGGATGAGTTGATGAATAAATATAAAAGCTGGTATCAGTTCGTAATACAAACTTACCGGGGGAGATTTGATGAGTTATTATCTGTTATTGATAATATCGCTTTCCGCAATATGGATGAAAGACTGGAATTTTACCTGAAGAGGCATGTTGAAAAAATCGGAAGGAATACTATTGAAGTTTCTCATCAGCAAATTGCAGACGACCTGAACAGTTCAAGAGAAGTTATTTCCCGGTTATTAAAAAAGATGGAACAAAGAAACCTGGTGAAGTTAAATCGGAATATGATTGAACTTATAATAAGTGAATAGAGCTGTGATATCTGTCACCATTTTTACTTTTCAATTCATCTAATCTTGCAAAAAACTACAAATGGAAATTTTGGGTTATTTCGCAGCTATTCTTATTGGTGTTTCACTTGGAATGGTTGGCAGCGGTGGCTCAATCCTTACAGTACCTGTTTTAGTCTATCTGATGGGCGTTAGCCCTTCCCTCGCTACTACCTGCTCCTTGTTCATTGTTGGAACTACCAGTTTAGTGGGTGGATTAAGAGCTTATTCAAAAGATCAGGTTGACTTTGAATCGATCACTGAATTTGGGATTCCTTCTATTTTCTCCATTTTCATTACTAGGCATTATATACTCCCCTCTCTGCCCAATACTTTTTTTTCCATTGGCAGCTTTGTCGTCAATAAGGATTTATTCCTGATGGTTGTATTTGCCATACTTATGTTACTGGCATCATTTTCAATGATAAAAAGCCAGCAAAACAATTTACAGATAAATAATCCGGAAAGAAGAAAAAACAATGTATGGCCATTGGTATTTTTTGGAATACTTATTGGAATAGTGACAGGGTTGCTAGGCGCCGGAGGAGGCTTTCTGATAATTCCTACACTGGTAATATTTCTCCGATTGCCTATGAAGACAGCCGTTGGCACATCGTTGCTGATAATCGCAATAAATTCACTTTTTGGATTTCTGTTCAGTCTGAAACAATTTGAATATAACTGGATACTACTTATTTCCTTTACTGCATTAGCTATCATTGGTATTTTTACAGGCAGTGCCCTTGCAGAAAAAATTTCTTCCGAAAAATTAAAGAAAGGATTTGGATGGTTTATTCTGGCAATGGGAATCTATATAATTATAAAAGAAATTTTCTTCCCGGGTAACAGTGCCCATTAATTGTGATGCAAGTCACTGTACAGTAATTATTGAAATACGATTTTTGATCTATCAAATATATCAACAGATAAATAATGAAAATTGAACAGATATATACGGGATGTTTGGCACAAGGTGCTTACTACATTGAAAGCAATGGAGAAGCAGTAGTGATTGATCCGTTGCGGGAAGTAGAGCCATACATCCGAAAGGCGGAAAATAATAATGCCAAAATCAAATACGTATTAGAAACACATTTTCATGCCGACTTTGTAAGTGGACACATTGATCTGAGCAAAAAAACTGGCGCAACAATAGTATATGGCCCAAATGCGAAACCGGCATTTGATGCACATATTGCAAAAGATGGTGAAGAATTAAGGATAGGAAATATTACATTGAAAGTACTCCACACTCCTGGGCATACAATGGAAAGTACCTGCTATTTAATTAGTGACGAAAATGGCAAGGCTACCGGGTTATTTTCCGGTGATACACTTTTTATTGGGGATGTTGGCAGACCTGACCTTGCACAAAAATTAGTTTCAGATCTGACACAGGAAAAACTGGCTGGTTATTTATTCGATTCTCTCCGTGAAAAAATAATGCCTTTAGCAGATGATATTATTGTTTATCCTGCACATGGTGCCGGAAGTGCCTGTGGCAAAAACATGAGCAAAGAAACAACTGATACCCTGGGCCATCAGAAGGAAACAAATTATGCATTACGTCCTGACATGACTAAAGAGGAATTTATCAAAGAAGTTACAACAGGGTTAGTAGCTCCGCCTGCATACTTTCCATTAAATGTAATGATGAATATACAAGGTTATGAAAGTATTGATCAGGTGCTTAAAAGAGGCCAACAGGCTTTAAGTCCGGAAGCTTTTGAAACTGCTGCCAATGAAACAAATGCTTTGATTCTGGATACCAGGGATCCTCAAAAATTTTCATCCGGTTTTGTACCCAATTCTATTAACATTGGTATTGATGGACAGTTTGCACCATGGGTGGGTGCCATGATTCCAGACATCAGGCAGGAAATACTATTAGTAACTGACGAAGGCCGTGAAACAGAAGTTATCACAAGGCTAGCAAGAGTGGGATATGATTTTACTATTGGTTATCTGAAAGGGGGATTTGAGGCATGGAAAAATGCTGGCAAAGAAATTGACACTATCACCTCCATAAGTGCTGATCAGCTGGCCAATCTGATGAATAATGAAAAGATAAACATACTGGATGTTCGTAAAAAAAGCGAATACCTCAGTGAACATTTGATTGATGCAGAAAGTGCACCGTTGGATTTTATTAATGATAGCATGTCAATGATTGATAAAAACAAAACTTTTTATATTCATTGTGCCGGAGGCTATCGTTCTATGATTTTTACCTCCATACTGCGGGCAAGAGGATTTGATAAACTAATTGATATAAAAGGTGGATTTAAGGCAATTAAAGAATATGGAACTTTCAAGTTAAGTAACTATGTGTGCCCCACTACACTTTTATAAATATTTGATATACAGAAAACTTGTTTCAAGTAAGGTTTAATGGTTAAAAAATAAACCGGGAGTTTCCACTCCGGGTTTCTCTTAAAAAATTTTAAATAAATATATGAACATGCTAAAAAACTTAATTAAAAACCCTGACACACTGATTTTGGATGTAAGAAGTAACCGGGAATTTGCAGCGGGACATATCCCCGGTGCTAAAAACATTCCGGTTGAAGAGATTCCCTACAAAGTGGAAGAACTCAAAGCAATTAAAAATCCCATTGTAGTTTACTGCCTCAGTGGTGGAAGAAGCGGAATGGCCGTAAGTATTTTAAAACAAAATGGTGTGGGAGAAGTATACAATGGTGGTGGACTTGGTGATATGCAATACCTTTTAAATTAAAAAATCTATGTTAGCATTTTTAAAAAAACTGTTTGGTGTAACAAGCGTTGATTTTAAAGAACTGGTTAGTAATGGCGCTGTTATTCTTGATGTACGTTCGGTAAACGAATTTAAATCAGGTCATATATCAGGTTCAAAAAACTTTCCGGTGGAAAATATCAGGAACAAAATTTCAGATATAAAAAAATTGAATAAACCAGTTATTACTGTTTGCCGCAGTGGTGCCAGAAGTGGTATGGCAAAAAGTATCCTGAAAGCTGCCGGTTTAGAAGTTTACAATGGTGGCCCATGGACAAGCCTGCAAAGTAAAATCAGGTAATCTTTTTCAGTATTAACCCGGGAGTTCCCATTTTATTATTTGACAGGGAAATAGCCCGGCCATATATCAGATAGCTGTTCAATCATACAACAAATGTTTGTTGTATGATTGAACATTTTATTTTAAGAATTGGTGAAATTATTGGGATAGGCATTTGTACAAATTCATTATTTTCACCGCTTAACAAAAACCAATTAAAAATGCCTGAATGGTTAAAACAACCGTGGCCCTGGTATGTTGCAGGACCACTTATCGGATTAATGGTGCCTTTACTCTTATTGATTGGCAATAAATCTTTTGGAATTTCTTCTTCATTGCGGCATATCTGTGCTTCCTGTTTACCAGCAAAAATTCCATTTTTTCAATATGACTGGAAAAAAGAACGTTGGAATTTATTTTTTGTAGCCGGCATCCTGGCTGGTGGTTTTATTGCTTTTAGTTTCTTAAACAATCATGAACCAATAATAATAAATCCAAAACTAAAGGCAGAACTGGCTACTTATGGAATTACCAACTTTGGGTCAATTGTACCAATAGATCTTTTTACTATAAACTCATTGCTCTCCGTCAAAGGATTATTTATAACTGTTATTGGTGGTTTCCTGGTAGGATTTGGCACCCGTTATGCCGGAGGATGTACCAGCGGGCATGCCATTATGGGAATATCAACGTTGCAATTTTCTTCAATAATAGCTACAATCAGTTTTATGGCCGGCGGATTTATTGTTGCCAACCTGATCCTTCCATTAATACTAAAATCTTAAGTTGCCATGAAAAAGGATATATCAATTCAGGAAAAAAAACATCATGAATTTTTAACGGAGAATACTGATTTTGAGGTCCGTTCTCTCGATACTATTTGTGTTAATGAATCAGAATTAAATCACCCCTGGTGGTATAATTTTAAATACACTATTGCCGG
>JBARSW010000142.1:0-29833 GCA_049644925.1 Chitinophagaceae bacterium
AGGGAATACGTCAGTCTTGTCTTACAGGGAATGGTCTTTCCTTAATCTTTTTAACTAGTTTTATTAAAATTCTTTCAATGAAAAAGTTATTTACTGTTATTGTTTTATCGGTTGCTTTGAATAGTTGTGATATATTATCAACCATACCAACCGGAACCGGTGGCGGCGTTACCGAAGCAGAAGCCGGTGCAGGTATTAAAGAAGCCCTGGGGCAAGGATTGGTAAAAGCAGTTTTACAATTAAATAAACCAGATGGTTTTTTTAAAGATGCCTTCTATAAAATATTGCTTCCACCTGAAGCAAAAAAAATTGAGAATACACTCCGGGATTTGGGAATGAACAAAATGGTGGACAAAGCTATTTTGCAGATAAACAGAGCAGCAGAAGATGCAGCAGGTTTTGCAAAACCCATTTTTGTTGATGCAATTACAAGTATGACACTCAATGATGCTATCGGATTGGTGAGAAATGGTGATACCAGTGCTACACATTTTTTCCGTATGAAAACAACTGATAAATTGATTGCGGCCTTTTTACCTGTTATTAAAACGTCGTTGGATAAATTAGATGCCACTAAATATTATAGCGATGTAATTAATACTTACAATAATTTCCCTACAACATTTAAAAAACTAAATCCAGACCTGCCTGGCTTTGTTACCGGAAAAGCAACAGATGCTTTATTTGATCTTGTAGCAAAAGAAGAAGTAAATATCCGGCAAAATGTACTTGCCCGTACGACTGACTTATTGCGAAAAGTTTTTGGAGGAGGAATAAAATAGTAGGCTGATATCGCAACTAATATTATAAAATATCGTCAATATATGCAGCCGGGATGTTTAAATTGCGTTCCGGCTGTTAGTTTTGTTTTAAATTAAAAGTGAATGCTATGAAATGAGCCATAAAAATTATCGAGTAATTTATACCAACCAGCGATGATAATTTTTTGGTGAACCTGCCTGCCGGCAGGCAGGTAACAAGCGGCAAATTAAAACAACTAAAATACACACATGAAAACATTTGTTATTTCCCTTCTTATCACTTTGTGCCTGCTTCCGGATATCAGTTATTCCCAGTTTAATTTGCCAGGGTTAATTAAAAAATCAACTGCTGGTATTACAGAAAATGAAGCCGGACTAGGCATTAAAGAAGCATTGACTCAGGGGGTAACGAATGCTGTTTTAAATCTTAATAAAACGGATGGTTTTTTTGGAAGCGAGTTCTATAAAATGTTGTTGCCACCGGATGCCAAAAAAGTGGAAAATACTTTGCGAAGTATTGGAATGGGTGGTCAGGTAGATAAAGCTATCCTTGCCATTAACCGTGGAGCCGAAGATGCAGTGGCTTTCGCTAAACCTATTTTTGTGGATGCTATCAGGGAAATGACATTAACCGATGCGTTGAATATCATCAAAGGGAATAAAGATGCGGCCACAAATTATTTTAAAGACAAAACAAAAATAAAATTAGTTTCCGCTTTTTCTCCTTCGGTAAAAACATCACTGGACAAAGTGGACGCTACAAAATATTATTCTGATATCATAACATCCTACAATAAACTACCCACTACTTTCAAAAAAATAAATCCCGATCTTACTTCTTATGTGGTAGGCAAAGCGGTGGAGGCATTATTTGACCAGGTGGCAAAGGAAGAAGCCAATATCAGGGCTAATCCTTTGGCAAGAACCTCTGATATTTTGAAAAAAGTGTTCGGAGCTAAATAGATTTTTTATTCCGGGAATACACTCCAGAAAAGTAATACTATCCTTCTTCTTGGATCATTGATGCTATAATCGGTGATTTTTGGATTTGGCAGTGCATCTCCTTTTCCTTCGTACAGGTATAATACATTCTTTATACTTCCACCGTCAACAGATCTGTCTTTGGTAAACTTTTCGAAAAGCTCAATTACTGCTTTTGCTCTTTTCCTCGATAATTCCTTATTAAGTTGTTTATCATCCGGAGTCTTTCCACTTAGTTTCAAACTCTCTGTAAGGTCTTTGTAAAGTTGAGAGCCTTCGGAAATTGTTGTACCATCTGCATAACCTTTTGAAGTAATTACCAGTGATAAAGGGAAGTCGGGATATTTTTGGGTAAACAAATCAATTTCCCTGGCGGCTGGTTCAAAAAATTTGCCAATAGCGGTTGCTAAACCTGGAGTAACGGTGTATCGGCCCGGTTCAAATAAAACATCCTGGTCAAGCTTAACAACCATATTCCGGTTGATAAGATCTGTTATAAAATTTACTTTATCATTAATCAGTTTTGAAGTTTTTTGTGAAAGGGTTAGTGCTTTCTGTAATTTATTCCAATCGTCTTTATTGACGACAGTATTACCAATTAAAATAGAATTCTGGGATACCAGCTTATCTATTTCGGTCGTTGTAAGCCCGATATATTTTTGAATTCGGGAACTGGCCGTATCGTCCATTTCATTTTGGTCTTGCTTGATCTGTTGTTTTGCATTCAGGTCTTTCAGTTTTTGGCTGTGTTGTTGCAACTGGCTGTCTATTACTGCTAATTGCTGTTTATGCGATAAGGCTTTTTGCTGAGGAACACAGGAAAAAAAGGAAGTAGCAGCTAAGATAACCACCACCATAAAAGGAGTGAAGAATTTACACATAGAATAAAATTTTTGCTTACTTACTAAAGATAAAAAAATATTATCTCTTTCTGAATTTTATAGATCAAAATTTAGGAGTAGGTTATTTGAAGTGAATTAACTGCAAGTAAGTAGTTTTCCGCCGGGCAGAAATTATTATGCCTTAGTTTATCAGGTTGTCAGTGATAAAAACTATGATATAGCTAAAAGAACCTGCCAGGCTGCGGATACTTTTCCTTCCTTCAGAAATTTTCTTGCATAAGAATGAAGTTCCTTCTCCATTTCATCCGGGTTTATACTATAGTATTGTATGATCTGTTTCAGGTGATCGTCCTCAAATGAAGATTCAATCACCGGCATTTCATGTATATTGGCCAACTGTCCAAGATTGTTTCCCGTTAATATTTTACTGTTTCTTATTACAGCCGGTAAAGCATCAATGCCTATTCCTGATTGTGTATTAGGCTTTTCTACCTGGAATAAATTCTGTTCGTTTACAACACAATACCAGTCTCCGCCCAACCTTGCCACATGATTAATTTTTCGCTGATCCAGTTTTTTATTTTCATCCAATAACGAATTATCTATATGCATCCGCATTACTTCGCAGATAACCAGGTTGCCGGCACCGCCTTCAGTTCCCAATGGTTTTACTTCAAGTACTTTGCACTCCATTTTTACTTTGCTTTCTTTCACCATCGGTGGTCTTACTATTGTTGCTGCTTCTTCTGTAAAACCGGCTTTTATAAATTCATTCACTTCTTTTGGAAATTCGCAACTGGCCAATGATGTTTGCTGGACCATATCATAGGTAACGATATTGATTACCACTTCCGGAACTTCCAATACATTCTCCAGTGTATGTTTGTTGGTATTATCTCTCACTCTTCTTGACGGAGAAAAAACAACTATCGGGGGGTTAGATGAAAATAAATTATAAAAACTGAAAGGGCTAAGGTTTACCTGTCCGGCCTTATCAATGGTGGAAGCAAAGCAGATAGGTCGGGGTGCTACTACATGTTGCAGGTAATATTGTTTTTCGATAGTCGTTAAATCTTTGAAGTCAAGTATCATAAATAAATAGTTACGGGGTGTGAGTTATGGGTTACGATGAGAATTGGTTTTCTTTTCATCCAAAATTTTTTGCTTTACCTTTTTTATCAGTTCGCTAATTTAACGTCCAATTTGTTTTGCTTCTTCATAAAGTTCAATACCCATTTTTTCTTCAATTTAGTTTGGCCTTTTGCCAAATAATCAAATCTTCAAATGATGTTATCTTAGTTGTCATAAAAGATATTTATCAAATTTGGGGAATACTCATAACTCATAACCTTTAACCCATAACAGTAGCTTATTATTTTTTAAGAGCAAGTATTGAAAAGTCACTCTCATCTGCAACAATTGTATTACTTAGCTTCCCTAATCCATCAATTTCCATTTCCACCACATCACCGGGCTGCAGCCATTGCTCTTCATAGTCCGGATTATTTAATTTACCGGTTCCGTTCAGTTCCAGGAAACAGCCTGTGCCAACAGTACCACTGCCAATCACATCACCGGGATACAAATCAACACCATAAGAAGCTCTTTCAATGATCTCTGCAAAGGTCCAGTCCATATCACCCACATTTCCATCACTTACCTGCTTGTCATTTACCCGGCATTGCATTCTCAGGTTCCAGCATTTACCGGTATGGTTTTCTTTGGCGGGAATCTCAAAGTCGGCAAGTTCATCAAGTGTAACCAACCATGGGCCGGTAACAGTAGCAAAATCTTTTCCTTTGGCAGGGCCTAGATTTAATAACATTTCTTCCATTTGCAAACGTCTTGCACTAATATCATTCATGATCATCAGGCCGCCGATGTATTCATCAGCTTCTTCGGCTCTGATATTTCTGCCATGTTTGCAAATAACAACAGCAGCTTCTAATTCAAAGTCTAATTTTTCAAAATGGTCTGGCATACAGCGAACATCACCCGGGCCTTGTATGCTGTGGTGATTGGTGAAATAGAAAATCGGGTACTGGTCAAATTCAGGAATCATGTCCACTTTACGGTTTCTCCTGGCGGCAGCCACATGCTGGCGAAAAGCATAACCGTCGCGGCAGGAAGTGGGAAATGGAACAGGGGCCAGTAATTCAACTTCCTTCAGGGGAACAGCTTTATTGCTTGTTCGGGTTCCTTCTTTCAGCAATAATTCACCGGCCTGTGCCACCGGATAATATTCTTCCCAGTAATTTAAAAACATATTCATGCTATTGGGAAGTTCGGGATGCAACACTTCCATGTCATAAATCATATCATTAATCAGTATTCCAAGTTGTTCTCTTTCTTCTTTCAGGTAAGTAACAAGTTTCATGTGTGTATTTTTTATTTTTTAGTAGCCATCCCGAAATTATCGGGACAAGCAATGGAATTCGCTATAAATTCTCTTTACCGATTGGTAAGTTTCACTTATGGCTCATTTCATATGTAATTATATTAGTAGCTGCTAAGTTAGCAAGGTTGTTTGTAACTTGGGGTGATGAAAAAATGGCTTCTAATCCTGTTATTACCTTTTTTATCATTTGCGCAAAAAGGGGAACCTGAAAGTTGGATAAGAATTAACCAATTGGGTTATACACCAGCCGGAATAAAAGTAGCCGTTTGGTGCAGTAAAGAAATAATAACTGTTAACAGTTGGCAGTTGATAGATGCAGGAACAAAAAAGATGGCAACCTCGGGAAAAACAGGTAAGGCATTTGGGGAGTATGGCCCTTTTAAACAAACGTATCGTATTAATTTTTCGGGGTTCAGGAAACCCGGTAGATATTATTTACAGGCAGGGGGAATAAGATCACCTGAATTTGAAATTGGTAATAATGTTTACAAAGGGGCAGCTGATTTTTGTTTACGTTATATGCGGCAGCAACGAAGTGGCTTCAATCCATTTTTAAAAGACAGTTGCCATACTCATGACGGTTATGTATTGTACGGTGAAAAAGCAGGAATAAAAGATAGCACTTATATTGATGTAAGTGGTGGCTGGCATGATGCTTCAGATTATTTGCAGTACAGCACTACATCTGCCAATGCTACTTATCATTTACTGATGGCTTTCCGGGATTTCCCCAATGTATTTACTGATGAAAAGCTTGCCAACGGTTTGGAAGGAAAAAACGGTATGGCCGATGTGCTGGATGAAGCCAAATGGGGTTTGGACTGGTTATTAAAAATGCATCCACGGCCCGATTGGATGTTTAACCAAATTGCTGATGACAGAGACCATATGGGAATGAGAATTCCTAAAGAGGATACATTTTACGGAAGAGGGTTTGAACGACCAGTTTATTTTGTAAACGGTGAACCGCAGCAGCGGGGAAAGTTTATGAATGCTACGACGGGAACAAGTTCAACAGCTGCGAAGTTTAGCAGTGCGTTTTCGTTGGGAGAACAAGTTTTTAAAAAGATTGACACAACTTATAGCAATGAATTATTTATAAAAGCAGCATCATCGTATAATTATTCTGGAAATATACTAGGTGTTACACAAACAGCTTCAGTAAAATCCCCTTATATCTATGCCGAAGAAAACTGGACTGATGATATGGAGTTAGCAAGTTTATACATTTTGGGAAAAAATAAATTATCTACGCATAGAAAAATTATAAATGAAACATTGATGGGATATGCTAAGGTCGAGCCAATTACTCCCTGGCTTGGATCAGATACTGCCAAACACTATCAGTGGTATCCTTTCATCAACCTTGGTCATTATGAATTGGCCAAACAATTAAAAGATAAACAAAGAGATACGGTCATTGGTTATTACAAACAAGGTATCCAACTCGTATGGAACAAAGCCAAACAAAATGCCTTCTATCGTGGTATCCCATTTATATGGTGCAGTAATAATCTCACCACTTCTTTCGCCATTCAATGTTATTGGTACAAACAATTAACTGGTGATGAATCTTTCGATGAACTGGAACAAGCCAACTTCGACTGGCTCTTTGGATGCAATCCCTGGGGCACTTCTATGGTGTATGGTTTACCATCCTGGGGAGACACTCCGGTTGATCCGCACTCAGCATTCACCCATTTGAAAAACTATCCGATTGATGGTGGATTAATAGATGGTCCCGTATACGGAAGTATTTACAAAGGGCTTATTGGCATTCAGTTGAAGGACGCAGATGAATATGAAACATTTCAAAGTAATCTGGCTGTTTATCATGATGACTACGGCGATTACAGTACCAATGAACCTACAATGGATGGAACGGCTTCCCTGATTTATTTACTGGCAGCTAAAGAAGCTGCCTCTTCATGGGATGCTTCGCATAAATCTTTTCTACCGGAGGGAATTTCCGAAAAGTTATTCGATCCGAAATTTTCTTATAGTCACGGCGCAATTATTCGTGGCGATAGTACTCAGAAAAATATTGCCTTGGTTTTTACTGGGCATGAATTTGCTGAAGGAGGAGATTTTATTTCAAAGACTATGCAAAAGGAAAATGTAAAGGCATCTTTCTTTTTTACCGGAGACTTTTACCGGAACAAAAAATTTGAGAACGTTATTCATCGACTCAAAAGAAATAAATGTTATCTGGGTGCACATTCAGATAAGCATTTATTATACTGTGATTGGAATAAAAGAGACAGTCTTTTAGTAACAAAGGCTCAATTCTTTATCGATATGTCAGATAATTACTTTACTATCGCTGCATTTGATAGTAAAATGATGGAGAAAAAATATTTCCTGCCTCCTTATGAGTGGTATAACGACAGTATTTCTGCCTGGACAAATGAAATGGGCTTGCAACTTATTAACTACACCCCTGGCACATTCAGCCATGCTGACTATACAACTGAGAAAGACAAAAACTATCGCAGCAGCGAAACCATTTATCAATCAATTATTGACTATGAGCAAACAAAAATTTCCGGGCTCAATGGATTTATCCTGCTGATGCACATAGGCTCCGGTCCCGGCAGAACAGATAAATTTTATGGGAAGCTGCCTGGTTTAATAAAATATTTTAAAGCAAAAGGGTATCATTTTCAACGGATTGATGAACTGCTAAAAGCTGATTAAAATCAGGCTGCAGCTGCTTTTTTAACCGTATTCCCTTTCCTTATCTTTGCGATATGCAATTCGAAAAAATACATAATAAAGGACAGGTCCGTTTGTTTAAGAATGATTTTCTTGAAATGCTGACCAAAGCACATCCACTTGTTATCTGGGGTATGTATATTCCCATACTCAGTTATATTATTTACCTGGCAGCCAACAGGTACGATTACAGCACAGTAAGAATACTACTGACTTTTCTGGGGGGTATGGTCTTCTGGTCTTTTTTTGAATATTTAGCCCATCGTTTTATTTTTCACTGGGTTCCTAAAACACCCAGAGCTACCAAAGTTGTTTATACTCTGCATGGTAATCATCATCATTATCCAAGGGATAAGCAACGTTTATTTATGCCTCCGGTACCAAGCCTTATCATCTCCTCTACTTTGTTCGGACTGATGTACCTGATCATGGGCTCTTATGCATTTATGTTCTTTCCGGGATTTTTATTTGGATACCTGATGTATGGTACCATGCATTATGCCATTCATGCCTGGAATCCTCCTTTTAAATGGATGAAGAGTTTGTGGAGAAACCATCACCTGCATCATTATAAAAATGAACACCAGGGTTTTGGTGTAAGTTCCACTATATGGGATCATGTTTTCGGTACAATGTTTGATTTGGGTAAAGAAAAAGAAGATAAAGAGAAAGTGCAGGAATTAATGTTTGAAAAAAAGAAATAAATCTGAAGCTAATTTGTATAGGAATAATCCGTGGTCTTTCATCCAGGATTAATTATTATTAAAAACATAACGATAGGTACGATGTACCTTTTCTTTTTTGGCACCGGTTGCTTCATGAATTGACATCATTTTTTTATTAAAGTCGCCAACCCATGCCAATTCAACACCAGTAATTGTTTTTCTGGGTAATATTTCTAATTGCAGACAGCGTATAAGTGCGGATTCAATTCCATGGTTCTGGTATTTCTTTTTACAACCCATAATAATAATCCGGATCGTATCAACCTTTGTAGTCTGGCGATACCATAAAAATTTTAATTTTCCCATCCAGTCCATCTGTCCATCCAGGTGTTTTAATACCTGGTTTATATCAGGCACGCATAAAATAAATGCAATAGGCTCGTCATTATGATAGGCGAACCAGATTATTTTTTCATCCATAATTGGTTTCATCCGCTGAAACGACTCTTTGATTGTTTCCATTTCAAGCGGAGCAAATCCATCAAAATCACTCCAGGCATCATTATATATTTGCTGAAAGTCTGAAGCAAACTCATCAAAATGTTTTTTACTGAAGTGCCTGAAGGAATATTCAGGCTTTTTCATCACCCAGTCGGCAATTTTTGTAAATCGTTCCGGCATGGGTACTGTAAGATCAAGAAAATTGGTGTATTGATCATAAAGTTCCTTAAAGCCATATGCTTCAAAAAAGTCTTTATAATAAGAAGGGTTATAGTTCATTCCCAGGCTCGGGGGTTTAAATCCCTCAACGAGTAATCCCCAGAAAGTATCATTTTCTCCGAAGTTAATGGGCCCATCCATTTCTTTCATTCCTTTTTCTTCCAGCCAATGTTTGGCAGCATCAAAAAGAAAAAATGCAGCGTCCTTATCATTTATACATTCAAAAAAGCCAATTCCCCCTGTAGGTAATTTTTGTGTGTACGCTTTGTGTTCGTTAATAAACGCAGCAATTCGTCCGATACAATCTCCTTTTTCATCTTTCAATATCCAGCGGGTACAAGTGCCATGCTTAAAATAATTATTCCGTAAAGGATCAAAAATTGCGTTGATATTATCGTCTAAGGGACTTATCCAGTTCTGGTCGTTTCTATAGAGTTTCCGGGGTAGTGTGAGAAACTCTTTTGACTTAAGTGTATCATTAACTTCGGCCAATATCATGGTGTAAAATTAAAACAAAATGAATCAGGCAAATTTGATTTACAATTATTTTACCATAAATCTTGTTCATCATGTGGTTTTTCCTGTCTGAATTTTTTCCTGCTCTCCATTTTTTGGATTTGCCGTTCAATGATCAGGTCTGCGATAAACAACGCAGCATTTTCTCCCTCTTTTTTTGCCAGCAATGCCCTCATCCTGGCCTCATCTACATCAATCCGGTACAGGTTAAAAACCAATTTTTCAAAATCATGATTGATGAGGTGATTAATATGTGTTGCCAGTTGTTGCCTCAGCTCTTCCTGTGAAATAGTAACAGGAAGTTCAATTTCAAGTGACTGATTGATGGCAGGAATTAAATCGGTAATACTTTTTGTCATATGATTCAGTATTTTTCCATTACACCCATTCCAAAAAGGGCAAAGTCATATTTCACCGGGTCATTTTTATCCAAAGTTCGCAGAAATTCAGTTAGTTCCACTGCTGCCTGCCACCCGATAGCTATCGGGTCAGTTTGTTTTCGGTGAAGCAAATTCAATTTTTTGGCAACTCTTGCCACATGCAGGTCAACCGGACAGATTAGTATTGAAGGAGAGATATTTTTCCAAATACCGAAATCAACACCATTCTTATCCTGCCTTACCATCCAGCGCAAAAACATATTTAATCGTTTACAGCTTGATTTTCTTTCAGGGGTTGCAATGTGTTTTTTTGTTCTTGCCGGTACCTCATTAAGTGAAAAGAAGTAATGGTGAAAACCAACCAGCATTTCATTTATGGTTTCACCATGCATGGTGAAGGCGGTTTCAAGGCTCTTGTGTTTTGAGTAATGTTGTTTTAGAAATTCAATAAAATATAGAAGATCTGTGGTGTTGAATGTGCGATGCCTGAATTGCATCAGGTTCTTTAAATCAGTTGCTGAATGATGTAAACAAAAGTGATAAGGAGAATTATTCATTAACTCCATTAGTTCTCTTGCCTTATTGATGATAGTTGTTCTGTTGCCCCAGGCAAAGATGGCAGCAAAGAATCCCGCTATTTCAATGTCTTGTTTCCTGGTAAATAAATGGGGAATTGAGATTGGATCGTACTTAATAAAAGAAGGTTGATTATATTCATCAACCTTCCTGTTAAGAAATTCTTTTAAGTCTGATTTTTTCATTGTTTCCTCAACCAATTGCTTTTTTCAAATCTTCAATTAAGTCTTCTGCATCTTCAATGCCAACACTTAACCGAATCAGCGAATCTGATAAACCATTCTTTATTCTTTCGTCTCTCGGTATCGAAGCATGAGTCATGCTGGCCGGATGATTAATTAATGATTCAACACCACCTAAACTTTCTGCAAGTGAAAATAAATGGGTAGATGATAAAACTCTTCTTGCTTCTTCCACACTATCGTTTTTTAATTCAAATGAAATCATACCTCCAAAATCCTTCATTTGCTTTTTGGCAATAGCAAATCCTGGATGGTCTTCAAAACCAGGCCAGTACACTTTCGCCACTTTAGGGTGATTGCGCAGCCAGTTAGCAATTATTTTTCCGTTTTCACAATGGGCCTTCATTCTTACCCCCAATGTTTTTATTCCTCTTAATACCAAAAAACAATCCATTGGTCCGGGTACTGCCCCGCAACTTTTCTGTATAAAATATAACTTCTCTCTAAGGTCTGCATCATTAATTATTAATGCACCTTGTATAACATCACTATGGCCGCCGAGGTATTTAGTGGCAGAGTGCATCACCATATCTGCGCCAAGATCCAGGGGGTTTTGTAAAGCAGGAGATGCAAAAGTATTATCCACCGCCAGTAAAATATTTTTGGCCTTGGTAATTGTGGCAACAGCGGCAATATCGGTAATATTCATCAGCGGATTGGTAGGTGTTTCCAACCAAACTAATTTTGTTTTTTCCGTAATGGCAGCTGATACATTTGCAACATTCGTAGTATCAACATATTTAAATACAATTCCGAATTTTTCAAATACTTTGGTGAACAAACGATAAGTGCCTCCGTACATATCATTAGCACAAATCACTTCATCTCCGGGGGATAATAATTTAATGACCGCATCTGTAGCTGCAACGCCACTGCTGAAAGCTAAACCGTATTTACCGTTTTCAATAACAGCGAAAGCTTCTTCCAAAGCCTTTCGGGTTGGATTCTGACTGCGGGCATATTCAAATCCTTTATTAACTCCAGGCGCCTCTTGTACATAAGTAGAGGTTTGGTATATGGGAGTCATAATAGCACCGGTGGAAGGGTCAGGTGCTGAACCGGCATGAATAAATTTTGTAGCAGGTTTCATACTATTGTCCATAGAAAAAGAATTATATTTTTTGAGTTTATTGATGTTTGAATAACTTGGAGTATAAATAAACAATCTGCAAAGTAAAGCGATTTTTACTCCCCTTTAGGGCTTGTCTGTCTGTTAAGCAGGATTGGGAGTAAACAGTCCTGCGGAAGATAAATACCGCCAATCGTAATTATCGGCTTCATGAGCTGCGGCGGGTGTAATATTTTTTCCCAATACTTCAGGCTTTAAAATTTTCTCGTTCACTAATTTCCTTTTTGCTTCCTGAATAGCTTCTTTTACCTGTTTATGCTCCATCCAGTTTTTTTGAGGCGGTTCAAAACCTACTTTATCCCTGCGCCACACAATTAAATCTGGCAATTTATTTTTCATAGATTCTCTCAATAACCATTTAGTCCAGCCATTCCTTATTTTAAAATGTGAAGGGAGTGAGAAAATAAATTCAATCAGCTCATGACTTAAAAATGGCAAACGTACTTCCCGGCCATGTGCCATCGAATTTCTATCTGCGTAGCGCAGTAATTCTTCCAGTCCATGTGTGCAGGAATTAAAATACAAAACGCCATTAAGGTCAAAATATTCAGGAGGTGTGTAATAAGCTTCTTTGCTTTGCAATCGTACAAAGTCCCGTGTAAGATCTTCCTGTTTTATTGCTTTAAGCAGGTATTGCCGTTCCATCACCACACTGGCAAATGCAGGAAAATATGCTGCAATCATATTCTTATAATCAAATTTTTCCTTAATGCCAATTGCTTCAGCAGCTTTCAACTCTTTGCTGCGGAATAATTTTCTTTTTCTAAAAAGTTCCTGCCAATACCATTTATAGTATTTATGATAACCGGCCAGCGATTCATCAGCACCCTGTCCATCAAGTAGAACTTTAACCTGGTGTTGTTTAGCCAGATCATAAACTTTGTATTGCGCATAAATGCTGGCAGACCCAAACGGTTCTTCCTGGTGAAAACAAAGTTTTTCCCAGTCTCTCAGCAAATCTTCTGCTGTAATATTGATTATAAAATGTGGTTGTTTGTATTGTAAAGCCACTTGTGTTGAAAAAGGTAACTCATCTTTTTCGAAATCACTAAAGGAAGCCGTGAACGCAGCGAATGAAGAGTTATCTATATTTAGCAACGAGGCCGTTGCTACAACTGATGAGCTATCTAGTCCGCCACTAAGCGATGATCCAATTGCCACATCACTTCTTAATCTTCTTTTAACAGAGGTGGTAAAAAGGTGGTTGAATTGATCTGTTGCCTCTTGGTCGGAAATATTTTTATTTTGAATGGAAAGATCAATGTCCCAATATTGACTGACCGTGTAATTAAAATAAATAGTTGAAAATTTTAAAAAAGAAGCCGAAGGAAGTTTAAAAATATTTTCATAGAAAGTTTCATCATTCTGTGCCGGATTGTCAACATAACCAATGGTGATAAAATTGAACAGCATTTTCAGGTTAGGTGTTTTTTCAACACCTGTTGCCCACAAAGCTTTCATCTCAGAACCAAAAACAAAACGGGTTTGATCAAAAAAATAAAAAAAAGGTTTTTCGCCAAACCGGTCTCTTGCAGCGAATAACTCACTTTGCTTTTCATCCCAGATTGCAAAAGCAAACATGCCATCAAAATGATCAACACACTCTTCTTTCCAATAATCATATGCTGCGGCAATAACTTCTGTATCTGTCTGATTAAAGAATGAATATCCTTTTTTTTGTAATTCTTCTTTTAATTCCAGGTAATTATAAATTTCTCCGTTGTGAACTATTGTATAACGGTTTAAATAGTGCATCGGCTGATTGCCTGCTTCGCTTAAATCAATAATTGCTAAGCGCCGATGACCTAGTAATACATGACCCGCTTCATTTTGCCATAGACCTTCTCCATCCGGCCCGCGGTGAGCCAGCGCATCTGTCATTTTTTTCAGATGTTCTTTGTTATGCTTTGAAGGGTTGGCTTGTATAATGCCTGCAATGCCACACATAGTGTAAATATCCAACTAATAAACCCCAAATCCCAAAATAGGAATAATAAATCACCAAAATTAAAAGCTGATAGGTAGCCTGGCCTCTATGTTATCCCAGGCAAAGATTAGTTCAATGTCTGTTTCTTTCTTTTCAAAAACAATGGTAAAAAATTCAAGAGAATTTTTTGTTTCCTTAATTGGTATTGTAAAACGGGCAATATCCAGGGCGGGATTTTGTTCTAATCCCCAGCTATCGATGCCTGAATTCAGCACAATGGTCCATTTGTCTGTATGGGGTATGCAATAAAGAATATATCTGCCTGCTTTAATTGGTTTACCCTGAATGATGGCATCATTATAGAGCTGGAGTTCTGTTGCTTCGTTGGCACCAAGTCTCCAGGGTGAATCATATTTTAAAACTTCGTGGAAAACATGGCGGCCCTGCAAATGCGGACGACTGTATATTACTCTTGCTTGCGGTAGGGTTTTTATAGATTCCGTCATCTTCAGCTTGGGATAATCAACAGGGTAGTAACTCATATCCATTGGTGATACATCTACACTTGCATAAGGATTACCTGTTCTTTCGGGTTTTACCATAGTACTGCTGTCTCCCATGTTTGCAGGGGTAGTTTTTTCAACTTTCTTTTCTTCTTTTGCATTACAGCCAAAAAGGAGAATGATAAATAAAAATGGGAGCAGTAATTTCTTCATGGAGATTATTAAAAGGTGATGGGTAATAGGGCTTTGATATTGTCCCAGGCAATAATCAGGTTCATCCCACCTGTTACTTTATCAAAAGCCATGGTAAGGGATTCGACAACGATATCAGTTTTTTGAACAGTCACTTCTTTTCTTACTATATCTTTTTTTGCATCATATTTAAATGAACCCCAGGTATCTGTTTCCTTATTAATAATAATGGTCCAGGTTTTTTCTGTTGCAATTGCATACAAAGTATAGCGACCTTTTGCTATTTTTTTTCCTCCTATTCTTACATTTTTAAAAAACTCAATTTCTGTTGCTTCGTTGGCGCCAAGTCTCCATATTTCTCCATATTTTACCAAACCACCAAAGATTGTTCTGCCGGCTTTTTGCGGACGGCTGTAAATAACCCTTGCAGCCAGCGGTTCAGTAATTTTATCCTGTATTTTTTGTACCGGATAATTTGCAGGGTAGTAGCTCATATCCATTGGAGACTTGTCAACTGGCGGCAGGCTACCTGTTTGTGCTATCAACGAAATAAAGAATAATTGTAATACGGCCAGGAGTGTTATAAGTTTTCGCATATTAAAGAAGTATTTACAAATGTAAAAGGATTTGTTTGTTCAGCGATTACCATTTATGTAGTCATGTAGCCGTCAGATAGTAACAATTCCAATTTTTCAAAAGCAAAAGGTTTTACCTCAGCCCAGAAATGACGGTAACAATCCTGTAATAGTTGGAAGTGTTGTTCAAATAATTGAAAAGCTGTTTCACTTTCAGTCAGGTAAGCCGAACGGCGGACCAATCCACCCATGCTTTTCCCGATTCCCCACCTGGTTCGATAATTAAAGAGCCAGTTATTTTTTTTCATATATGGAAACATGACACTGAAAGGTTCCGGCATCCATTGCTGATGAAGTTCAAGTTGCTGATAAGTTTTTTGAGAGAAATCGAATAAGGAAGTTTCTGAAAATTCATTTTCATTATTGGCAAGAAAATAATCGTAAACAACATCAATAAATGCCCCGCTGTACAACCGATAAGCGGGTCGGAAAACCTCTTTAGCCCTTTTTGTCGCCTCATGGTTATCAGTAAAAGAATCTATAGCCCGGTGCAAAGCAATGCCTTTTTGTATGATATCCGGGTAGTCAAATTTCTTTTTTCCTTTTACAAAATCGCTGATCATATTGCCAACGAGGATCTCCGGATTGTTAAAAGAAAGATATGCGTGGGCTAAGTAGTTGATAGTTGTTTAATTATTGGCGTTAATCTAAATATTTTAAATTCAGCGTTATTATTTTATGTTCTTTTTCAACCACTCAGATATTTCCTGTAAGGCAATCGGTGAAAAAGTTTCTTCCAGCTCTCCATATTCTGTAATGGTGCATTTTTTACAACTTTGAAATAAATGATTTAATCCCTCCAGCACTTTAATATCTTTTACTGTTGCTTTACTTTTTTTCAATGCAGCTTCGATACCTGGAATGTTTTGTGATGCAATTACCTGCAGGTCTTTGCTTCCGTTTAATGCCAGCATTTTGCAGGATAGTTTTTGCAGGTACGGCTTGGGATCAAATTGTAAAAAATATTTAAACCATTTCCCGGAAACCGATTTAACCAGTTGTTCAGAAGCTTTTTCTCTTGTTGTTTTATCGGCCATGCCAAGTTGTGAAAGCAATACTGTATCTGTTTTTCCGGCCCATTTTTCTGTTATCTGAATAGCTTTTTGTAATGCTTTTGCAGTATCCTTTTCATTTAAAGTTTTAACCAATAGTTTCTTATAAACGGGTTTGTATGCATTTACCGCTTTTTCTCCAACACCGGAAGAAATGATGATAGCTGCAGTTTGTTCCACCAGTAGATCAAGTGTTTTTACACCGGGTCCGGCCAGCAGGATAATAAAATTTATATCTTTTCGCTTCACCGCAACCATTGGGGCAATCATTCCACCTTCACTATGGCCTATCAATCCAATTCTTTTTTTATCAGTTTCGTTTCTGAATAATAAGTAATCAACTCCTGCGCTTACATCATTAGCAAAATCGGCAGTTGTTGCATCACCAAATATACCTGTGCTTTTTCCAACGCCCCTGTCATCCACTCTAAGTACAATAAATCCGTTTTTAGTAAGATGGTCTGCAATTACTGAAAATATTTTATGTTCCATTATTTCTTCATCCCTGTTTTGTGCACCCGAACCCGTTATAAGTATAGCAGCAGGAAAAGTTCCACTGCCGTTTGGGATAGTAATAGTTGCCCCATATTTCAACGACTTATCAGCATTTTCATACACCACATCTTCGCTTTTATAAGCGTATGGTGGGTGAGGAGTTTGAGGCCGCTTTCGCTGTGAAATTTTTTCAACCCTTTTTAGCGTAAGAGCTAATGGCACTCCTCTTTGAGTAAACATTCCATTTAATACAGTATCATTTTGTAATGTACCGGTATAAGTTGCGCCAAGCTGCACCATTTTAATAGTTAACTGATTGCCGGAAAAATAAGTAGTGTCACATTTTAAACCATAGGCATTTTGATCAGGACTGTCGGCAGATGAAAACAGAATGCCACTACTGTCTTTTATATGAAATACGAGCCGTATCTCAATGCCTACGTTTAATTTTCCCTTCCAGATACCAATTATATTCTTATTTATCTGTGCTTTAGCTCCAAAACAAATAATAACCAGGGTAAAGAAAGAGAGGATGTATTTTAATTTCATATAATGATGCTTTTTTGCAAAGGTATATTTCAAATAGGGTCTTAAAAGATTTTAACTATATCAAACGTATAAGAAAATCTGGATGATCGGTTTATAAATATGTTCAGTGGTTAGCAATTGCCAACTTCTGTTAACAACCATTAACACTGCTTTCCATTAATCACAAATGGCTTGTTGCAGGGTGTAACAAGATATACTTTTGTTTCGTCACACTTACATATAGAGAAAATAATAACCTAAACCTTCAAAATAAAATAGAAAATGAAAAAATTGATTTTAACGCTGGCAATCGCTGTAAGTACATTAAGTTCTTTTGCCGGGGAAGTGAGAGTTTCAGAAAAAGTATTGAATTCTTTCCAATCTGAATTTAAAACAGCGAAAGAAGTGGAATGGACAGTAGGAAGTAATTATTTCATTGCCTCATTTACTTATAATGAGCAGCATGTATTTGCTTATTATGGAACAGATGGAGAATTACTGGGCCTGACCAGGTATATTATTCAGTCAGAACTTCCAATGAGTTTGCAAAAGGGAATTAAAAATAGTTATGCAAACTACTGGATCAGCGATTTGTTTGAAGTTTCTAAGAACGAAGGAACTTCTTATTTTATCACCCTTGAAAATGCAGATACAAAAATGGTACTGAAATCATCCGGTGGTAGCTGGAGTAATTATAAAAAAATAAAAAAGGCATAAATTATTCTTTTATAAAAGTAAGTTTTGGTGTGTGGTAAAATAAACCCCGTTCTTCGAATTGGAAGACGGGGTTTTGTATTAAACTAACTTGTAATTTAGCAGCTCTTTCTGCCCCGATAAAGATAATGGCAGATAAGCCGCACTGTCTCACGCCATTGTGATCTGAAGGCGGTTTTACAAAACAACCTGTAAAATGAATAGAGGTCCTGTTTCTCAATTTATCCAGCATCATTATCGTCATTTTAATGCTGCGGCATTAGTTGATGCTGCTAAAGGTTACGAACAACATTTGCTGGAAGGTGGCAAAATGATGATAACCCTTGCCGGTGCTATGAGTACCGGTGAATTAGGTATTTCACTGGCAGAAATGATTCGCCAGGGTAAAGTGGATATTATCAGCTGTACAGGTGCCAACCTGGAAGAGGATGTAATGAACCTGGTGGCGCATTCACATTACAAAAGAATTCCAAACTATCGTGACCTGACTCCACAGGAAGAATGGGATTTGCTGGAGAATCATTATAACCGTGTAACGGATACCTGTATCCCTGAAGAAGAAGCTTTCCGCCGTTTGCAAAAGCATTTGGTAAAACAATGGAAAGATGCAGAAGCAAATGGAGAAAGATATTTTCCACATGAATTTTTATTTAAAACTGTATTAAGCGGTGAGTTGAAACAGTATTATGAAATTGATCCCAAAGACAGTTGGATAATAGCAGCAGCGGAAAAGAATATTCCTATTGTGGTACCGGGATGGGAAGACAGTACTACCGGTAACATATTTGCCAGTTATGTAATAAAAGGAGAGTTAAAAGCAAGTACAGTAAAGAATGGGATTGAATATATGGCCTGGTTGGCAGACTGGTATCGAAACAATTCTTCCGGTAAAGGGGTTGGCTTTTTTCAGATTGGTGGCGGTATTGCCGGCGACTTTCCGATATGCGTGGTGCCAATGATGTATCAGGACCTGGAGTGGCATGATGTACCGTTCTGGAGTTATTTCTGTCAGATAAGTGATTCTACTACATCTTATGGTTCTTATTCAGGAGCAGTTCCTAATGAAAAAATTACCTGGGGTAAATTAGATATAAATACACCCAAGTTTATTGTAGAAAGTGATGCAACAATAGTAGCCCCATTAATTTTTGCTTGGGTGTTGGGATGGTAGTGTTGTTTTGATTCTAAATTTTTATGTAGTTATAGAAAAAATCAGATATTGAAAAGGCATTTAAAAGCCCTGCTTTTTGGCAGGGCTTTTTTCAGCATAATCAGAAACCTTTTGGCAGTTCCAGTTTGATATCTCTTTTCAGCATCTCATTTCGGTTTGCCATTTCCCAGGCTGTATAAAAAACAAGTTGTGTTCTTTTTGCCATCAATTCATAATAAATTTTGTCCTGGGTATCCGTTGGCTTGTGGTAATCCGCTTTCAGCATGCCATCATAATAAAAAATGATGGGCACCCCTTTTTGTACGAAATTGTAATGATCGCTGCGGTAATATATCCTGTTTGGATCGTTAGGGTCGTTAAACTTATAATCCAGTTCCATTTTAGTATATAATTTATTTACACCTTCACTTATCAGTTTAAGATCACTGCTTAATTTGTCATCTCCTACTACATATACATAGTTCATGGAATCGCCTTGTTTGCGGCTTGCATCTGCACGGCCTATCATATCAATATTCAGATCAACGGTTGTTTTGTCAAATGGGTAAATAGGATGGCTTGCATAATAACCAGATCCCCATAATCCTTTTTCTTCGCCGCTAACAGTCATAAATACAATGCTTCGGCGTGGACCATTACCTGCCTTTTTTGCTTTATCAAATGCTTCGGCTATTTCCAGTATAGCAGTTGTTCCGGAGCCATCATCATCGGCACCATAATAAACTACCGTATCTCTTTTACCAAGATGATCGTAATGTGAAGTAATAAAAACATATTCATCTTTCAGGTCTGTACCTTCCACTACTGCTATAACATTTGAAGCTTTTTGGGTTTCTGTCTGAGTGGTATAACTAAGTTCTGCTTCTGCTATATATGTCTTTTTTTCAATAGAGCCATTTTTTACTTTTTCCATCATTGTTTTGCTGTATTCTTTCAGCAATTTTGCGGCTATATCTGTTGAAACAGTAAAACCAAATAATGACTGGGAAGATTTGTAGCCATTAGTACTCCACCTGCCTTCCGATAAAGAAAAAGGCCGCCGGGGAAAATTATTATAAACAATTAATATGCCGCTTGCACCCAAACGCTGTGCTGCTGCCAACTTACCATTTAAACTGGCAGGTGAATTAAATCCCGGTGTTGATGTTTTATAATCTGATGGAATTCCATCAACAATCATAACCAACTTACCGGCAACATTCAGGTCCTTATAATCATTTCTGATTTCACCGTCATTGATTCCAAATCCGGCAAAGATGAATTCAGAAAATCGCATTGCTGCTGTGTAGCAGCCGGGTATCGGTTGGAAATCTGCATGAAGGGATAATTTTTCTCCGTTAATTACCATAGTGGCCTCTTTCATCGTTTCCCTGTATAAAGAATAATACTGCCGGTAGTTTCCATTATTACCTGGTGTTAACCCAGTTTTTTTAAAATGTTCTTCTATATAACTGGCAGCTTTTTCCAGGCCTGGAGAAGGTGTATCTCTTCCTTCCATTTCCTTACTGGCAATGATATACAAATGCTTTTTTAAATCAGCCGTAGTTATAGAAGCTGCGGCTTTAATAGCATTTTTATCTTTTTTTTGAGATGCTGATAATAAAGGAAAAATAAGAATCAGGATAGTTGTGATTTGTTTTATCATGATTGTATGAAATTGTTTTGAAAGACAAAAATAATCCCTTCCTGCATGCAGGAAGGGATACA
The DNA here is from genome assembly GCA_049644925.1 of Chitinophagaceae bacterium. Classification (GTDB taxonomy): domain Bacteria; phylum Bacteroidota; class Bacteroidia; order Chitinophagales; family Chitinophagaceae; genus JJ008. The sequence continues at coordinate 20,850 of JBARSW010000142.1, forward strand.
AAAAGTATGAACGGTATTTTAACTGCAGGCAATCTTATTCACTCTCGTTGCATGGCGGCCTCCTTCAAATTCGGTAGTCATAAATAAGGCAACCATTTTTTCTGCATCGCCTTCCCTTACAAATCTTGCCGGTATGCAAATAATATTGGCATCATTATGTTCCCGGGCAAGTTTTGCCAGTTCTTCGCCCCAACAGACAGCAGCCCGGATGCCTTGGTGTTTATTAGCGGTAATTGCCACTCCATTGGCACTGCCACAAAGTAAAATACCAAAAGCAGCTTCTCTTTTTTCTACAGCCAAAGCAACTGGATGGGCAAAATCGGCATAATCAACCGATTCAATACTATGAGCACCAAAATCTTTAAAGGCAATTCCTTTTCCTTCCAGAAATGAAATAAGGTCTTCTTTGTAGTTATATCCTGCATGGTCGCTGCCAATGGCAATAGGCTTGTGAAGGTTGAAGGGGGAATGCATAATATATAAGTTAAAAATTAGAAATACAAAGAACGAATACCATACACTGCAAAGCTAAATGGATTCCCTCAAAAACAGGGGTTTCGTACTTCTTACTTCAAACATTATACTTCGATTAACTCCATTCTTTTTCTTGTTCATCTTTTTCCTGGCTTCTGTTTATTCGGGAAGCGATAATGATACTGGCCTCAAATAAAAGATAAAGAGGAATGGTGACAATAGTAAGACTGAAAGGATCAGTAGATGGTGTGATAATTGCGGCGGCAATCAGGATGATAACAAAAGCATGCCTCCTGTATTTTCTAAGGAATCGGCCGGTTACAATGCCAATTCTTGCCAGTACCATTACCAGCAAAGGCATTTGAAATAATACGCCAATACCAACTGTTGTATAAACCAGGTTTTCCAGATAGTCGGAAAAAGAGGGCATTATCTGTATCTGGGGACTAAGTTTGTAATTGAAATAAAAGTTTACCATAAAAGGGGTAAGGATAAAATATCCAAATGCAACACCAGTGAAGAAGAGCAAAGTTACCCAAAAGATCACTCCTCTTGTTTTCTTTAATTCTTTGTCTGAAAGTGCCGGTTTTACAAACCGCCAGAATTCCCAGAATATGTACGGGAAAGCAATAATAAAGCCACCAATAAATGCCAGTGTAAAAGAAGCAATAAACTGTCCCGTCATCGTGTTTTCCAAAAATTTTGCATCCACCTGTGCAAAACAAAGAGTATCTCCAATACCTATTTTATGGCCAAGGCTGCATAACCAGCGGGCAGAGACAAAATCTGAACGGGTAGGAGCAAATATTATGTTATTTACAACGAAGTCTGCGTAGATAAAAACGACAACTGCTCCTATTAAAACTGCAATCACCGACCGGATAACATGCCAGCGCAGGTCTTCCAGGTGGTCAATGAAAGTCATTTCTGCTTTCGGGTCTTTGTTTCGCTTATTAAAGAAATCGAGTAGGGCCATTGTATTTATAAAGTCGGACAAAGATAAGGAGGTGGTTCGTAGTCTGCTGTTTATCCTTTAGCCGGTTCGGGATTCGGTTCTTTCATCACTTTAGTTTTTTCATCTTCACCATTTCAATTCTGGTATCACTAACATTCATAATCTCAAACTCATAATCGTCAATAATAATTCTTTCCTTCTGGCGGGGGATTGTTTCATGGTAATTGATGATATAACCAGAAAGGGTTTCTGATTCTTTATCTCTGAAAGTCAGTGCATACTTCTCTTCCAGGTAATCCAACTCCAGTCTGCCGGAAAATTGATACTCATTATCAGCTAATTGTTTTTCATCAAACTCTTCTGTATCATATTCATCCTGAATTTCCCCAAAAAGCTCTTCCAGTACATCTTCCATCGTAATGATGCCGGCTGTTCCGCCAAATTCGTCCACCACCCAGGCTATGCTCTTCCTATCCCGGGTGAATTTGCTGATCAAATCGGAGGCACTCATACTTTCCGGTACTGCAGGTATTGGCAACAAAACAGCATTTATTGATGTTGGTTTTTCAAACAGGTCGAGTTGATGCACATAGCCGATAATATGGTCAATATTATTATCATAAACAACAAGCTTACTGAGCTTTGTTTCTATAAATTTCTGTTTCAACATGTCAATTGAAGACTTGCTTTCAATACCAATTATCTCTTTTCGTGGCACCAGGCATTGCCGGATTTTAACTTTGGGTAGTTCCTGGGCATTTTCCATTAGTTGGGTATTGCGATCCTGCCGTTCTGCTTCCGACTTATGCTGAAAAAGATTTTTCAGGTCATTGCGGTTAAAACCTTCTTTGTTTTTATCAAGTCGGATATTGAAAACATATTTTAGCATCCAGATAGAAAGATCTATAAGTTTGGAAGCAACCGGGGAAAACAACTGATAAAAAATATCAGAGACTACAGCCAGCCGGTTAAAAATGGTATTACTTCTGGCCCGGAAGAATGCCCGGGGTATAAATTCTGCAAATACCATTACAATTAAAGTAGTAAACGAAATCTCCAGCAGTGAATGTATCCACTCGGATCCTATATGCAGGTACTGCCACACCGGATGCAGAATATTGCTTACCTGCAAACCAAGAAATGTAAGAAAAATTGTATACCCGATTAAGGTAGTTCCGAGGAACCGGGCAGGAGAGTCTGTAAATTTTTCAAGTAAGAGTGAGGAGTTGCCTCCCTGTTTCTTTTTTATTTCCAGGCTGAGGCGATTAGCGCTGTAAAAGGCCATTTCTATACCGGCAAAAAAACCCATCAGTGCCAGTGTCAGTACAAAGAATATTATGGAATTCCATTCAATCATGGTACGAAGATAGAAAAGGTGTGTGGATAATAGAAGAAGGTAGTGAGAGAACACTTAAACTGACACTTCTTGCAGATACTACCCATTCAGAAAATTGTGAACAATATATTCGGCTTCTGTACAGGCTCTTTCCAGTTTATCATTTATGATAACTCGATCGAATTGTGATTTAAATGAAAGTTCTAAAGAAGCTTTATCCAGCCTTGCCTTCAGTGATTCGGGAGTTTCTGTACCCCTTGCTTTCAGGCGGCGTTCCAGTTCTTTAATGGAGGGAGGTTCTATAAACAAGGACAACGATTGCAGCGGGTATTTTTTTTGTACGTTAATGCCCCCTTGTACGTCCACATCTAACAATGGTGCTTTTTTTTGTTGCCAGATGCGGTTCATTTCGCTTTTCAATGTGCCATAATATTTTCCTTCATAAACCATTTCCCATTCTACAAATTCCTGTTGTTCAATCCTGTGTTTAAAATCATTGGCAGAAATGAAATAATAATCGACCCCGTCTTTTTCATTGTTGCGTGGATGACGGGTGGCGCATGAAATGGAAAAGGCAAGACGGTCGGGCAAGACTTTTAGTAAATGCCTTGTTACCGAAGTTTTACCGGCACCAGAAGGAGCAGCTATGATGATGAGTTTATTTTGAAGGAAAGACATGTGCAAAGAAAAAGGAAAAAATCAGAAATATGCAAAGTCTATACATCGGGCCTGGTTACGGCTTCAAAATATAAGTTGGCGCTAGTATAAAATAGATTAGTTTGTAAGAACAAATCCTGAATTCACTTGATTTAAAATCGAAATATTGTCTTTTAAAAGATTCATTTTACTTCTTTGTCAACCATTCATTTTTCCACTTTTCTTAAAATTATCTCCTGTATGAAGATTTCTTCCCTAAAAAAAAATTTTGTAATAATAGTTTTATTAGCAGTTTCAACCGGGGCGTCGGCACAGTATGTGTCTTCCTACAATAACTCATTTACGGGTCCCAATCTGAACCGGGCAAAAGAGGAATCCTATAACCGTCAAATGAGGGACGAGCAGGAGAAATGGCGGCAAAAAAGGTATGAAGAGGAAAGGAAAACCAAAAAATATACTTCTTACAGTAGCTCCGGTTACGATTTGGAAGAAAAAAAGCCGGTAGTCAAAAATCCCGTTGCTAAAAAGGTACCTGAGCCTAAAAAAAGTAAGTATGATTATGTATCTACTTACATAGATGGATTGGCTGAAGCCTCTCTTAAAGGTAAATCGGGCTACGTAGACATTTACGAGAAGGAAGTAGTTCCTGTGATTTATGATGAGGTATACTTGTTTTGGGATGGACTCTCAGCCGTAAAACTAAATGGTAAGTTTGGTTATGTAGATAAGAAAGGTACAGTAGTCATCCCGTTGAAATACGATCAGGCATGGCATTTCGAAGCGGGCAAGGCTACTGTTGTGCTGAATAAAAAGGAAACCTTTATTAATAAAAACGGAACAGAGTTATTCCCCTTCAAATACGATAATCTTTATGCTTTAAATGACGGATTAATACAAGCCTGGCTAAATAAAAAAACCGGGTTTATAGATATTACCGGCAAAGAACTGATCCCGGTTATATACGATTCGGTAACCTACCAGATGGAAGGGGGTAAAAAAATGTTTCTCCGGGGCCTCCATTATTATTTTGATAAAAATGGCAAACCAATGAGGGATGTATATGATTACATAGGAGAAACCGACGACGAAGGGGAGGCCTTTGTAATGCTGAACGAAAAATGGGGTAAAATAGACCAGAAAGCAAAAATTATACTCCCCTTAAAATACGACAATATGTTGTTTACGGAAAATGGAATGACCGGCGTAAATGTAAAAGGCAAGTGGGGGTTTATAAATGATGATGAGAAGGAAACTATCCGTCCGCAATTTGATACGGTGGTGACCAATTTTAATGTTAAGGGCATGGCTATTGTTAAAAATGGCAAACAAATGTTCATTATAGATAAAGCCGGTAAAAAATTAAAAACGATTACCAGCTTACCAAACATAGAACCTGAAGCAGAAAAGCCAAGCTCTTTTGCAACCAGTTATGAACAAACCGGCGAAACCAGTGAAGGGCTGACCGCAGTAGCCAAAAATAAAAAATGGGGATTTATAAATGCAAAAGGGGTCTTGGTCGTTCCCCTGAAATATGATGATGTAATGCCATTCGAAAACGGGCTGGCATCGGTAGTTCTTAATGAAAAATGGGGTTATGTCAACAAGGTTGGAAAAGAAATAGTGGCGGTAAAATATGATAACATTGATTTTTTTTCAAATGGTTTCGCCGGTGTGAAAGTGAATGAGAAATGGGGCTTTGTAAATACGCAGGGAGTGATGGTAATAAAACCTCAATACGACAATGCAGGGCGTTTTAATAAAAAAGGGAAAGCAACTGTAATAATCAAGGAAGAATATTATTGGATAGACAGGACTGGTAAAATATTGGAGAAGCAATAAGTAAAACTTTACAGATCGGGAGTTTCAGTAAATATCTTCCCATTACCTGAAGCAGCGTTAATTATAATGTGTGTTTTAAGAAGGAGATTTTTCCAACGGGAAGGGAAAAGTCACAAATAAGCATTCTCTATAAAATATCTTTGTTTTCTCTTTTATCTCTTACCAAAGTGGAATACTCTTTTAAACTGGTACTATTTCCCCAAAGGCTGATGGAAGCAGATATATAAAATTAAAAACAGGTCACGGAGGAAAAACGATCTTCAGTTTTTTATAATAAGCTATTTCCAGATTTTAGTTTACCGATAAGATTTTTTCAAAAAGGCAACTTCTTGCTTAAATATATGCAAGTGAGGTAAATTTTTTCCCGTCAAATGAACTCAATAGTTTTACACTCAGCTTTAAACTATCAATTTTTTATGGCAGTAATAATAAGGCAATGGACCAACGATGATCTACCAAACCTGGTATTGTATGCGAATAATATAAACATCTGGAACAACCTGCGCAATTACTTTCCTTATCCTTATACCGAAGAAAGTGGTAAAGTCTGGCTGGAAAAAATAATCGGAGCCACACCTGTGGTAAGTTTTGCCATTGATGTGGATGGACAGGCAGTAGGGGGAATCGGCCTTATTCTAAACAGTGATGTTTATATAAAGTCTGCCGAAATAAGTTACTGGCTGGGTGAGCCATTTTGGGGAAAGGGAGTTACTACCGAAGCTATTCGGCAGATGTTGGAATATACTTTTTACTATTTTGATATCGTACGGATTTATGCAGAAGTTTTTGAACTCAACAAAGCTTCCATGCGGGTACTGGAAAAAAATGGTTTTTACCTGGAAGGCGTAAGGCGTAAGGCTGTATTTAAGAATGAAATGCTGATGGATGATTATATCTGGGTAAAATTGAGAGGGTGGTAGTTATGAAATAAAACGCACTGCTCTGTGACATATATCACTTTAAGGTTAAAAATTAAAGGAAGGAGAAAATAAATTATATAACGTAGGATTTTTTTGTCAGGAGTGTCTAATAATTTAAACATTCGTTTTGTTTTAAAGTCAGACAACACAATAAACCCAAGTTTAATTATGTACCTAAGAAAAAATATCGCCACCAGTGAGTCTGGTTTTATTTTTAATCCTGGCACCGGCGATTCTTATTCAGCAAATCCTATAGCAGCGGAAATTTTGCAACTGTTAAAAGAGGGTACTTCTGTTTCTGTTATTAAAGCAAAGATTTTAGAACGGTATGATGTTGAATCTTCTCAACTGGAAAAGGATTGGGATGATTTTACCAACCAGCTAAAGGATGCAAATATTTTGGAAAACTAGCTGTTCCGTCAACAAAACCCAATCTAATCAGATGAACCAAAATAATAAACCATTTACAATTGCAGTAACTGGATTAAATGCTATTGATAGCCCCGGGCCTGGTGTAGCTGTAATTAGAGCTTTAAGAGACGGGCTTCATCAACCATTAAGAATTATTGGTCTTTCCTACGAAACGCTGGAACCAGGTATTTATATGCATGATGTGGTTGACAAAACCTACCAGATTCCCTATCCTTCTGCTGGTACTGATGCTTTACAAAAACGTTTCCAATACATTCAAAATAAAGAAAACCTGCAGCTAATCATTCCCAACTTTGATGCGGAGTTATACAATTTTATTAAACTAGTTCCTGTTTTTAAAAGTATGGGCATTGCAACATTTCTGCCTTCACTGGAACAGTTTGATGCCCGTGATAAAATCAATCTTTACCAGTTTGGTTTGAAATATGATTTATCTGTTCCAAAGGATAAGATGATTTATAGTATTGATGAATTACACAGTTGTGCGGAGTTATTTGGTTATCCGTTAGTAGTTAAGGGCAAGTATTATGATGCTATAATTGCCCATACAATGGAACAGGCACAGAAAGCTTTTTATAAACTGTCAGCCAAATGGGGTATGCCCATCATTGTGCAGCAATTTATTACTGGTACAGAAATAAATATTGCAGTCCTTGGTGATGGAAAAGGGAATGCCATCAGCATTATTCCTATGCGAAAACTATATATTACCGATAAAGGAAAAGCCTGGGCTGGAATTACGCTGGAAGATGATTTGCTTATACAGGTGGCAAAAACTTTTATAGCTGTAACCAAATGGAAAGGCGGGTGTGAGTTGGAAATTATGCGTACACCGGATAATGTGCTTTACATAATGGAAATTAACCCACGGTTTCCGGCATGGATATATTTAACGGCGGCTGCCGGACAAAATCAACCTGCTGCGCTGGCAAGAATGGCTTTGGGAGAAGAAGTGCAGCCATTTACAGATTATGAAGCCGGTAAAATATTTATTCGTTATTCATGGGATCATATTACGGATGTAAAAGAGTTTCAACAAATAAGTGGATTCGGTGAATTATAAACTGAATGTTTTATCAAAAAAACAACAGAAAAAAAATATTCCAAATGAGTAAATTAAGATACGAAAGCCCGGTTATACAAAAAATGAATGCCGGTTTAATGAATAAATATGGCACCCGTACAGAATACGAACCGGTAAAAACGATAGATGGTGTTGCCGTTAAAAGTTTGCTGGAAAAGTATGGTTCACCTTTATTCGTCATAAGCGAAAGAACCATCCGCCGTACATACCAGCATGCTGTAAGGGCTTTTAATACCCGTTATCCAAAAGTTCAGTTTGCGTGGAGTTACAAAACCAACTACCTCAATGCAGTTTGTAAAATCTTTCACCAGGAAGGCAGCTGGGCCGAAGCGGTAAGTGGATTTGAATACAATAAGGCAATAGGAAATGGGGTTCCGGGAAATAAAATTATTTTTAACGGACCCGAAAAAACTAATGAAGAGTTGACGCTGGCAATTAACAACGATTCATTAATTCATATTGACCACTTTGATGAGCTTTATCAATTAATTGAGCTTAGTGGTAAGTTGAACAAAAAGCCCCGTGTTGCAATCCGTGTCAATATGGACACCGGAATATATCCGATGTGGGACCGCTTCGGCTTTAATTATGAAAACGATTCAGCATGGAATGCAATAAATAAAATTGTTGCATCCGGTAAAATGCAATTTATCGGGTTGCACTGTCACATTGGTACATACATGCTTTCAACAGCGGCCTATACTGTTGCCGTGCAAAAATTGGGCGATCTTGCATGGAAGTGTAAATCAAAACTTAATACGGATATTCAATATATTGACCTTGGTGGCGGATTTCCATCAACGAATACCTTACGGGGCGCCTACCTGCCCGGAGCAGATACAATTCCATCAGTAGATGACTTTGCCGAAGCTATTACATCAGCATTACTAAACCTTGGCTTTAAAACAGAAGAGTTGCCATTGTTGATCCTGGAAAGTGGCAGAGTATTGATTGATGATGCCGGTTATTTATTAGGAACAGTATTGGCAAATAAAAGACTTAGCGATGGACGAAGGGCTACCATTATGGATTTTGGGGTAAATATTTTATTCACTTCTTTCTGGTATGAACATAAAATTAGCCCGGCACAGGACTTTACGCACCATACGGAGGATATGGTAGTATATGGACCACTATGTATGAATATTGATGTGATACGGCAAAATGTTAACCTGCCCTTGCTTAACCGGGGCGACAATGTAGTGGTACACAAAGTGGGTGCATATAATATGACACAGTGGATGCAGTTTATTCAGATGCGTCCCAATGTGATAATGATAGATGGAA
>JBARSW010000143.1:0-2627 GCA_049644925.1 Chitinophagaceae bacterium
TTATTTAGCCTGATCAATGGTGTGTTTCCTATAGTTTCTAATATATTGTTTTTAATATCCATTTTTTGTTTTTGGGAAGTAAAGATAAGTTTTTCAGCGGCTGTGCTCCGGTGTTTATTCATAACAATAGAAAGCCCCCGCTGTTTCCAGAAGGGGCTAACCAGACTAAACGAAAATTCTGCAAATACATTTAGTTAAAACAAAAAATCATCAGGCTCCTTTTCTAAATTGTTTTCTTTTATTACTCAGGTAATTATCTAAAAAGAACAAGCCAATTACAACATTTATCATCATAAAAATATTTACCCAGGTATTGTTGAACATTTTGCTAAAATCTATTTTATCCATTGTTTTAGAATAAGTAGTTTCTTCACCTCCGGTAAAACTCATTTGGCTAAAACCGTAAATAAGGAAACCAACAAACATGGCAATAAAGAAGAAGCCTATACCCCAGATAATTTTATTATTTATATAAGATTTTGTTGCTGGTGCAATATTAAGCCGGGAGATTTCTTCCATCACATTTTTGGTAAACCGCATAGATGGGGCTTCCAGTTCGGATGCTTTTAGAAGTTCATTAATTTGCAGTAACTCATTATACTTAACTTTCCAGTTTAAGTCACTTTCCAGTAATTTTTCAATCACTGTCTTTTCATTTGCAGGGATTGTGTCGTCAATGAAATTCCAGAGGCGTTCTTCTATACCCCCAGCTCCAGAATGGAAATTGTGATTTTTGTTATTCATAAATTACCTCACTTTTTTAATACCATTAACGAAATATTTTTTCCCGGTACCATCATTTCTCATTGGCGACCGAGGCTATAAATTTCTCACTTCTTCTACAAAATAGGTTTCCATTTTTTCTTTCAACCTCGTCCTTGCCCGGTGCAACCTGACCTTTGCAGTATTTACTTCAACGCCTAAAATCCGGGCTGTTTCTTCTAATGATTGCTCGGCTTTGTAAAACAAGGTAATAATTTGCGCATCATCCGGGTTCAATAATTGAATTGCATTATTAACCATTCCTATTTTCGACTTTTGTTCTATCGTATTTGCTCTCATTCCAGAATCCTGGTTGTCAGCTATTTCAAATACTTTTTCGTTATCTAATGAATGAATTTCCAGTTTCTTCTTCCGTATAAAACTGATACATGTGTTATTGACAATAGTATATAGCCAGGTAGTAAATTTAGAAGCCCCTCTAAAATCAGCAAGGTATTTGTAAGCCTTAATGAATACATCCTGAGCTACTTCCTCGGCATCTTCCCTGCTTTTTACCATCCTTAAAGTAAGGGTAAAAACATAGCTTTGGTAACGGCTTACCAACCCGGCATAAGCCTGATGGTCACCACTTAGCACCCTACTAATTATTTCATTATCATTCAGTCCGGTTGACATTCAATTCATAAGACTAACAGAGTGTCAGTTTTGTTACAATACAAGTTACATTTATTTTGTTCAATTGCTTTTTTAGGAAAAACTTAAAACTGAGCAACTGTAACCTGTTTTAACCACAAGTAGTCTTAGTTCTTGTAACAAGGTTTGAAAAAAAATCTATTAAGCTGTAACCTGAATTAAAGACTGGTAGTCATAGTAGAAAGCAAACCAATTTATTAATATTAAAAATTAAAATTATGGGCGGCGGAGAAGCATTAATCCCGATTACAATGTTCGCAGGTGGTTTTGCAATGGTTTTTGGCATTTATTATTTGAAAACCCGCCAAAACCTGGCAATGATAGAGAAGAATATGAACCCCAAAGAGTTTGCAAACAGACCAGCACCATATAAAAACCTGAAATGGGCTTTGTTGCTGATAGGGGCAGGTGTCGGTTTGTTCCTGGCCTATTTGCTGGACAATTTTATACTTCCGGTTCAGGCAGGCCAGTTTGGCCATGATAGTGATAAAAATGCACCTATTTACTTTGCCCTAATAGCCATTGGTGGCGGACTTGGTTTATTTGGTTCCTATAAAATGGAAAAGAAATGGTGGGATGAGAATAAGGAAAAACTCTAATCAAAACCACTCACTTTATCTTTAAAGCAATTGCGGTAGCAATTGCTTTTTTTTTTAATAGAGAAGAGGATTACTATTTCCCAATTTTTTAAAAATACATAAGAATATTAAGGTAATTGAAGAATAAATACCTCTACAAGTACTTAACATAAAGGTGCAAAAAGTCTGAAGTGCACCTCTACGCTATTATCTTAATGAATTGATATACATGGTATTGATTTCTTTTCCATCACTACATGTCGTAAGTTATATAATGGTATGACATATATCAGTGATAAGCACTTTGAAGCCGCCCTACTTTTACACAATTATTAAAAAAGGAGGGTGCATTGTTTTTTTCAAAGGCAAATAAATCGATTGAACTGATTGACAGTTTTTTTAACTGCGTGGATCAAAGTCTTCTATTATTTAAGGAAGGAGTAAAGAATTACCTGTATAAGAATACAGAAAACTTCAACAACAACCTACAGTCCCTTGCCAACCTGGAAATAGAATCGGATTTAATCCGTCGTAAAATAGAAAATACATTATACACCCAATCATTAATGCCACAATTACGGGGTGATATTTTACGGTTATTAGAAGAAATGGACAAACTGATTGATCATGCCA
>JBARSW010000144.1:0-2717 GCA_049644925.1 Chitinophagaceae bacterium
ACGGCCTATTGTGACCAGGAAGAAAAAGAATTTAACCCTTATCATTTAACATATCTCGGAAAAGAATCAGAGGTCATCAACAAACTAAAGAAGTTTGATTTTTTTGCCTGTGTGGGGCATAATGGCATACGGGAAAAGATACATAATAACCTGAGCCATTTTTTGGGAAATCCTATTAATGCAATTCATCCCAGTGCGGTTATTTCCGCTTCTGTAAAAATGGGTGATGGTATTATGGTTGCTGCCAACGCAACACTCAATCCATTGGTAAAACTTGGACGGGGTGTAATCTGTAATACTTCCTGCAGTATTGACCATGAATGTGAAATTGGCGATTTTACGCATATTGCCCCCGGAGTTGTATTGTGTGGTAATGTGAAAGTGGGTCGAAATACATTTGTTGGGGCCAATTCAGTTATCAGGCAGGGCATCACTATCGGAAATAATGTAACCATTGGTGCCGGAACGGTGGTAGTGAAAGATGTGCCCGATGGCGTAACGGTGATTGGTAATCCTGCCAGGACATTAGTGAAAACACCAGCCCGTACACTTATTGCTGCATAAAAGAAACTTCTGAAAATTGTATTCTTAATCCCGTCTGGTCAAAGAGGCGGGATTTTTTTATTCACTTGTATAGCTGTTCTTGGACAACACAGTAACTTTTATCCCTTGATTATTAACTTAAAATACCACCATCTGCTCCCTTTTGTTCCCTACTGTGCCGTTTAGTGCCTTTCAGTTCCATATTATTCCTTACAGTTCCCTTGAGTGCCGTAAGCGGAAACTGGCTCCCTGCAACAATATATATTTGCAAACCCGTCATTTACTTTATACTTCATGGCAACTCCATAGTAACTCCATGGTAACTTCATCAGAATCCATCAAATATTGTATTATGAGTTTTTCATGTAGTAGTCAAATGTTTATATCTGAGTGCCATTTCAATATAAAACAGGCAGATTTGCAGCGTCTTGATTTAGTATGTTTTACCAAATAGTGATACCTTTGCCACCTCTTTAAAAAGAATAAGAAGTTTGGAAGAAAATAAACGAAAACCAGCAGAGTTCAGGGTGCTTTTTTTGAGTAAAAAAGACAATGAGTATGCCCGAAGGGCTGAGGCTTTCATCAAAAAGAATTTCAAGGACCCGGTTATTTTTGAGGGAGGCCGTCATGATAAACTGCCTGCTGAAGTACTAGGCTGGAAAGGTGATTTAATGATATCGTTTATTTCTTCCTGGATATACCCGCCGTCACTATTGGAAAGTGCAGCATATGCTGCAATCAACTTTCATCCGGGTAGTCCGGAATATCCCGGAACGGGATGCACCAATTTTGCTTTTTATAATGGTGCAACAGAATATGGAATTACTTGCCATCATATGAAGGCATCAGTTGATACCGGTAACATCATTCAAGTAAAACGGTTTCCCATAAAAGAAGATGATACCGTGTACACTGTTACGCAACAATGTTACAAGCTGATTGAAGAAAGTTTTTATGAAATGATGGGATTGATATTAAAAGGGGAGCCGCTGCCACTAACTAACGAGGCGTGGAAAAGAAAACCTTACACAAGAAAACAACTGGATGAACTTTGCCAAATACAGCCTGGCATGAGTAAAGAAGAAATTAATAAAAGGATAAAGGCCACAACTTATAAAACTCCGTGGGCTTTTACTAAAATTGGGGATCATATTTTTAAACTGCAAGCTGATACAAAGAAATGATGACAAATACTTTGAAATCCATCTCCAAAAGTCCGATAACAGGTGTTGAATATGAGATACCATCTGTAAAAGAAGATAAAGCCGGTATTGATGCTTTTATCGCTTTGCATGCTGGCAAAAAAGTGGTGGTGGTGCAGGGGCTTGGCTTTGTAGGTTCAGTAATGGGATTGGTAGTTGCCAATGCACTCACCGAAGAATATGCGGTAATTGGGATTGACTTGCCAACACCCGCCTCTTACTGGAAAATCCGATCTATCAATGAAGGGGTGTTCCCAATTATTGCCAGCGATCCGAAGATTGATATTTATTATCAAAATGCATTGCAGAAAAAAAATTACTATGCCACTTATGATAGTCATGCATACAGTAAAGCTGATGTGGTGGTGGTAGATATTAATTTGGATGTACAGAAAAAATCTGCAGCCAATAAAGACCTGGAAGGTTATAATGTTGATATGACTCCTTTCAAAAAAGCCATTGAAGCCATTGGTGCTAAATGCAAGGAGGATGTGCTGGTGCTGGTGGAAACAACAGTGCCTCCGGGTACGTCGCAAAAAATTGTACGACCGATTTTGGAAGAGAGCTTAACGAAAAGAGGATTAACTACTGATAAAATAAAAGTTGGCCACTCGTATGAAAGAGTGATGCCCGGCCCGAAGTACATTGACTCCATCCAAAACTTCTTCCGGGTGTTTGCCGGTACCGATGAGAAGAGTGCGGAAGCAGTTGAAACATTTCTACGAACGGTTATTCACACCAATGAATATCCATTAACAAGATTGGGTAATACCAATGCTACGGAGATGGCGAAAGTATTGGAGAACTCTTACCGGGCAATGAACATAGCGTTTATGGTAGAGTGGAGCCGCTTTGCAGAAGAAGCAGGCGTAGATATTTATGAAGTGGTGAATGCCATCCGTATGCGGCCCACACATAAAAATATTATGCTGCCGGGATTAGGAGTAGGTGGCTATTGTCTGACAAAAGACC
>JBARSW010000145.1:0-3252 GCA_049644925.1 Chitinophagaceae bacterium
ATTACCTCAATTTCATTTTCTCAGGAAATAAATATCATTCCAAAGCCAGCCAGTATTGAATTGCAAAAAGGTTATTTAACAATCAGTCCAAAAACCAAAATCATTGCAACAACTGACAACGTTAAATTATTAAGTTTCATCAATGATTACCTGCTTTCTACTTTTGGTTACAAATTACCTGTTTCCTATAAACTTAAAGACAAAGGCATTAAATTAATAACTGATGACGGTAAAAATTCGATCCAAAATGGTGGGTATAAAATGTATGTTAATAAAGAAGGCATCACTATTTCAGGAAATAGTGAAGGATTGTTCAGAGGCATAACCACATTACTTCAATTATTTCCCACAGAAAGAAAAATGGTCTTCCCGGTAAATTTTTGCATCATTACTGATTACCCCAGATTTGATTACCGTGGCATACATCTAGATGCATGCCGTCATTTTTGGCCGGTTGATTTTATTAAAAAGTATATTGATTACCTGGCACTGCATAAATTCAACACTTTTCACTGGCACTTGACAGACGACCAGGGTTGGCGGATTGAAATAAAAAAATATCCAAAGCTTACTTCTGTTGGTGGCTGGAGAAATGGCACTATTATCGGTCGTTACCCTGGCACCGGAAATGACAACATAAGATATGGTGGTTACTATACACAGGAGCAGGTGAAAGTAATAGTCAAGTATGCCGCAGACAGATATATAACTGTTATTCCCGAAATTGAAATGCCGGGACATTCTTCTGCTGCTATTGCCGCTTTTCCTGAGTTAAGTTGCTTTCCTGACAAACCAACAGACATCCCATCACATCCATCTTTTGCCAGCCAATTACAGCATAGAATACCAACAAATCCACAGGACAGCCTGGGTTATAAAACAAAATTAGTTCAGGAAACCTGGGGAGTTTTTAATGATGTGTTTTGTGCAGGCAAAGAAAACACTTTTAATTTCCTTGAAGGTGTGATGGATGAAGTACTGTCCCTGTTTCCATCAAAATATGTGCATGTAGGGGGAGATGAATCCCCTAAGGAGAATTGGAAACTTTGTACTAATTGCCAGAAAAGAATAAAAGATAATAATCTTAAAGACGAACATGAGTTACAGAGCTATTTTATACAGCGAATGGAAAAATACCTTAACGGGAAAGGAAAAACAGTGATTGGCTGGGATGAAATTCTGGAAGGTGGATTGGCACCTAATGCAGTTGTTATGAGTTGGAGAGGCGAAGCTGGCGGTATTGAAGCGGCAAAACAAAAACATAATGTGATTATGACACCTGGTAACCCTGTTTATTTCGATCATTCACAAAGTGAAAACGAAGACAGTCTTACAATAGGTGGTTATAACCCGATTGAGAAAGTTTATGCTTACGAACCAATACCGAAAGAATTAAGTGAAGAAGAAGGTAAATATATATTGGGAGCACAGGCAAATATGTGGACTGAGTATATTGATAATACAAAAAAAGTTGAATACATGTTATTGCCAAGGCTAAGTGCCTTAAGCGAAGTATTATGGAGTCCAAAAGAAAAAAGGAACTGGGATGATTTTGAAAAAAGATTACAGTCACAATTCAACAGATATGAATTATGGAAATTAAATTATAGCAAAGCTTATTATGATCTAAAAGCAACGGTGTTACCATCAGAAAATAACATAGGAATTCTATGGAAACTGGAAAGTAAAAACAAAAAATATCAAATAAATTATAATAAGATCTTTGATATTAACGACCCACCAAACCCACCTGCATTTTACAGTTATACTGCTCCTGTGCAAATACTTAAGAATGGTGAGTATGCCGCCTGGACAACAGATAATGGAAAGCATATGCAAAATACAATTATCCAGCATTTCAGTTTTTCCAAAGCCACTGGTAAAAAAATTACTCTCAAATCTGAACCTTCAAAAAGCTATCCTGGTGATGGGGCATTTACATTAGTAAATGGGGTACAGAATAAAAAAGGTACGGCAAAAAGCAAAGAATTTCTTGGCTTCAGCGGTACCGATTGTGAAGCAGTTATTGACCTGGGCAAAGTAGAAAATATCTCAAACGTAACTGTACATTGCCTTCATCAGAAAGGTAGTTGGATCTGGCGGCCTGCTACTGTTGAAGTTCAATTATCAACTGATGGAATCAAATTTAGTTTTATCGGATTAACAGATGATTTTAATCCCACCATTAAAGTACTGGAAAAGGGGAATATGAAAGTTGAGTTTTCGCCTACACAAGCAAGATTTGTAAAAATTGTTATTAAAAACTGGGGCGAAATACCTGTGAATAATCCCGGTGAAGGTAAAAATGCCTGGTTATTTGTTGATGAGATTGAGATTGAATAAAACAAGCAAAAAACTATGATTTTAAGCCGCATTAACCGGCATAAAACCGCATAAACCTTCAAGCAAAATATTTATCTTTACCAAAATAGCATACGTATGTCAAAAAAAGGCACTTCCATAAACCTGTCCGACAGTTTTGAAAAAATTCCGGTAAAAATTTTTGCAGACCAGGATCAAGGTTCTGTTTTTGTGGCTCAGCAAATCGCTTCCATTATCCGGGAAAAACAATCCAGAAAGGAAAAATGCATAATAGGTCTTGCAACCGGCTCCACTCCAAAATCCTTGTATGCGGAATGGGTTAGAATGCATAAAGAAGAAAAACTAAGTTTTAAAAACGTTATTACTTTTAACCTGGACGAATATTACCCGATTGATAACCATGCTTTGCAGAGTTATAATCGTTTTATGCAGGTAAATCTTTTCAATCATATTGACATCAATCCAAAAAATATACATATCCCGAACGGGGAAACTAATAAAGACAACATAAAAGAACATTGCCGCCAATATGAAAAGATGATACAAGATGCAGGTGGCATTGACGTTCAGGTTCTAGGAATTGGTAATAACGGGCATATTGGGTTTAACGAACCAGGTTCCGGCATTTATTCCAAAACAAGATTGATAACATTAGATAATTCCACCCGAATAGCAAACTCGTATGAATTTGCCAATATATCACAAGTGCCCAGACTGGCAATCACGATGGGTATCAGTACAATACTTCAATCTAAAAAGATATTTTTGATGGCATGGGGCAGTTCCAAGGCTCCTGTAATTAAACAAGCTGTAGAAGATGATGATACTGATTTTGTACCAGCCTCTTTGCTTCAAAATCATGAAGATGTAACATTCGTGGTGGATACGGCTGCAGCTGCAGAGCTTACCCGTAATAACTCTCCCTGGCTT
>JBARSW010000146.1:0-2112 GCA_049644925.1 Chitinophagaceae bacterium
CTCTTTCAACTTTATATCAGGAAAAAGCGCCGCCGCCAGCATAAGTACCGAACCCAGCAGCATCATATAAAGACCCAATTTACGGTCGGGACATTCTCCCACCTGGCAGGTAGCAATTACCAGGTAATTGCGGATGGCCCAGGCAATGTTCAATGCCGCCACCGGCAGGTTAAACCGCTTGGCCCATAACTGTGGTATTAAATGAAAGATGAGAAACAGCGCTGCAAAAAAAAGATGGAATACGCCGGGCTTGCCATAATTGGTACCCGTAGAATCTAACCCACTGATAGTAATATTCCGGCTCTCAATTAATACCCAGGGCATAAAACAGGATGCAATCAATAATCCGCCAGCGGCCAGCCCAATCCATTTCATGTAGCGCATAAAAAAAGAAATGATAAGTGAATAATAATGAGGTGCAAGTTAATCCAATTGAAAATCTAAACTGCTCCAAAACATCATTATTCAATTGACCAACATTAACAGAGACTAAATTAACCAACCTGAACAAAATTTGTAAATTGCTTTCAGTAACGGGCATTAAAAAAAGTATCACTGCTCCGATTACACTGCATCATCAACCAATGTACAGAAAAGCTTTTATCATACTGCCATTATTGTGTCTATCTGTTTTCCTGCAGGCACAGCTCTGTACTACACCTGGCCAAACTCCTGTTTCTGCCATGTTGGTTTGTGGTGTGGAAAGTTTCCGGGTTAATACACCTGTCTATTGCGGCAATACAGATGTACCTGTACCCTGCCCTGCTACTTTTCCGTATAAGAATAAAAATCCCAATTTCTTTCGGATGGCCTGTTCCCGTTCCGGTAGCCTTGGTTTTACAATTACTCCCGATGAAACCACTGCCGATTATAACTGGCAGCTGTTTGATATTACCAGTACCAACCCCAATGATATTTTTACGAACCCTGCATTATTTATTGCCTGCAACTGGTCCTCCGAACCGGGAGAAACCGGAGCTTCTGCAGATGGAACGAGCCTGCAGGTATGTACCGGAGGCGGTGAGCCCCTGTTTTGTACTATGCCATATATTCTCGAGGGCCATACCTACATGCTGATGGTCTGTAACCAGAGTAATTCTTTTTCCGGATACCAACTTTCCTTTACCGGAGGAACTGCCAGTATTACGGATGATGTGGAACCGCATCTGCTAACAGCAAGGGCTAGTTGCGACTGGAACCGGATCATTGTAAAAACAAATAAAAAAATAGTTTGCAGCAGCCTGGCCGGAAACGGTTCTGATTTTATGCTAAGCAGCGGAGCTACTATTACCGGTGCCATTCCCGGTGATTGCACCAGCATTTTCGGCACTGATTCTATTGTACTCAACCTGAGCCAACCTCTTACACTGGGAACCTATTCTCTTACTCTTAATAATGGCAATGATGCTAATACATTGATGGATATTTGTAATCGCAATATCCCGGAGGGGGAAGCCATCACATTTACAGTTGCCTCTTCGCAACCGACTTTGATGGATAGCCTGGCTCCTGTTACCGGATGTTCACCGGGTTTTATAGAGCTGGTATTTCAAAAACCAATCCGTTGTAATTCCATTGCAACAGATGGAAGTGATTTCATCATTACCGGACCACAGGCTGTATCAACAACATTTGACCCTGGAGGTTGTACGGCAAATGCAACCACTAACAGGATTCGTTTAAAATTTACAACTCCAATAGTCACAGGTGGTGTGTACCAGGTAGAACTTACAACTGGTAATGATAGCAACAGTATAATTGATGAATGCGGGTTAGCTACTCCGACAGGAGCAATACTGTCATTTACTGTCAACAATGCCTTATCAGCTGCTTTTACAATCCGTAATGCGGCATCCTGTAAACAAGACAGCATCTATTTTTTGCATAACGGGAATAATAATACCAGTAGCTGGAAATGGGATTTTGGCAATGGCAATACCAGTTCTTTACAAAACCCGGTTTTTCTTTTTGCAAATCCCGGCAGTAAGACTATAAAACTTACTGTATCTATTAGCAATTGTACCGATACCAGCAGACAGACCATAATTGCAGGTGCAGACCTTGCCGCTTCTTTTGAAGTTCCTGAATTTGTTTGCCCCGGCGATACAGTAC
>JBARSW010000147.1:0-5161 GCA_049644925.1 Chitinophagaceae bacterium
CAACAATCCAATTGCCTGCAAATTATATTGGCCATCGGTATCCCATGAGGTGCTGCCGGCAATATTTTTAAAAATTTCAAGTGCAATTCTGATGTAGAAATATTCAATGATCACATCTATGATGAGAGATATAAGCCTTCGGTAAAACTCGGGTATCTCAAACTCAACATCTATATTAAAATTCGTAGGGACTTTTATTACCGCCATCAGCCGGTTTTTTGTTTGAGGGGTCAATTTAATATATTTTATGTAATTAAATTTTGAAACACTGCTTTAATCTTTCATAAATGCAGTATTTTACAACCCAAAGTTCCGCATGTGAGAGAGGCCCTATTCATTAAAAAAAATAAAGACCGCTGGGTAAGGATACAGCAGGACCCATCAACTGACCCTGATGAAATGGCTGCGGATTTTACCCAATTAGTGGATGACCTGGCGTATGCAAAAACTTTTTACCCTTCCGGAAAAGTTACCGGTTTTATCAACTCGCAGGCTTCTAAGATTTACCTGGATATTTACAAGAACCGGAAAGAAGATTCCAACAGGCTGGTTACTTTCTGGAAATATGATTTACCGCTAACTATCCGTAAGCATCACCGGGTTGTTTTATTCTCTTTCCTTTTCTTCAGCATATTTTTTGCTATTGGCTTTTTTGTTGCGGCTAAAGATGAAAGTATTCCCCGGAATATTTTTGGAGACAAGTATGTGGATGATACCATTGATAATATTGCAAAAGGAAATCCATTTGGGGTATATGAACATGGAAATGCTTTTTTAAGCTGGGTGAATCTGATGATTCATAATATCCGTGTTTCCTTTCTATTATTTGTGTCCGGAATTTTTTGTGGAATTCCTTCTTTATATATCGGCATTCAAAATGCGGTGATGATTGGAACTTTTGATCAGTTTTTCAGCGCAAGGGGCCTTGGATTGGATTTTTGGCTGGTTGTTTTTGTTCATGGTACTTTAGAGATAACCGCCCTGATAATTTCTATGGCTGCAGGTATAGTTTTGGGGAAAAGTTTTTTGTTTCCCGGTACTATTCGCCGGATTGATGCTTTTAAACAGGGCGCCAAAGATGGTGTTAAGATAATGATTGGCCTGATGCCAGTTTTTGCTCTTGCTGCCTTTTTTGAAGGATTTATCACCAGGCTGTACAATGATGTTTCAATTCTTACAACTGCCATTTTTGCTTTGTCCATAGTTTTTGTAATCTGGTATTTCATCATTTATCCTATAAAACTGGGACGTAAGATGCGGGTACATTTAAATGAGGAGGAACTGTGATGCAGGAAATCAAAAAAGGAAATTCTATTTCATTGTTTTTATTAAAAGCAATTTTTTCTTGCTCACTTTTTTTTCTTGCTCATTCCCTTGCTGCTCAGGATGATTCTGCCATTACAATTGATGAGCAACAATCTCCCCCACCTGAAGAAGAAATTTCTGATGACGACCCGGATCAACAGAATAATTACTTCCTGAATAAATCAGATTTTGAACAATTGAAAGTTCAACAACGAAATGTTCCGGATAGTGTAATTAAAAAGCTAAAAGAAGATAAGGTTTTCTGGTATGCAGATTATAATTTTAAAAGTAAGGAGAAGAGGCCAGAAAATATTAATAGGTATGTACCGATGTCTGAGCAAACCTGGTTTCAGACTTTATTATGGCTCTTGATTATCGGCGGTTTTGCAGCAGCCATTATCTGGTACCTGGCAGATAGCAGAATTGGATTATTCAGAAAGAAAAGCACCAAAGTTACCTATGATGATGGCGGAGTGATGCCGGAAGATATTTTTGCTATCAACTATCAGAAAGAGATTGATAAAGCAACTGCACAAAATGATTTTCGCCTTGCAGTGAGATTAATGTTTTTGCGGTTATTAAAAAGCATGTCGGAGAGAAATATAATCCAATACAAACAGGATAAAACAAATTTTGATTATCTGTTGCAGTTACTGCCAACTGCTTTTTACAAAGATTTTTTCCGTATAACCCGAAATTATGAATATAGCTGGTATGGAAAGTTTGATGTAAGTGAAGAAGCATATAAAATCATAAAAAGCGAATTCGATCATTTTGAAAGCAAGCTAAAATAAACTTGAAAAAGTACTTACCATATAGTCTTGCATTCCTGTTGATGGCAGCTATTGTTATCTTGTTTTTAACAGGCAACAAAGATGACAACCGGCGGATGGATGAAAGAATAACATTACGAAAAAGAGATAAGATACCATACGGCACATATGTGGCCTACAATAATCTGAAATATCTTTTTCCGGATGCGGCAATATATACCAATAAGAAAGAACCTGGTTATTGGGATTCTCTGAATACCTATGATTCTGACCAGGCTTTTGTTGCTATAACAGACAGGTTTAGCCCCTATGATGATCAAATTCAACGTATGATAACATTTGCCCGTAAAGGGAATGATGTTTTTGTGAGCACAAGATATATTGCTGCTTCAGTAGACAGAATATTGGGATGCAGCAGCAGTTCTTTCGATTTATCAATTGTTACGGCAGCCGATATGCCACAGGAAATGCAGATTTCACTCAAACAGCCTCCATTTTCAGATAATGTCAGTTATAAATATCCTGGTAAAACATTTCTGACTTATTTCACTTCTGTGGATACCGTAACAACCACCATTCTTGGCGTTGATGAAAAAAAACGACCCAATTTTATTCACCTGAAGGCTGGAAAGGGAAACATTTTTATTCACCTGGAACCACTTGCATTTTGCAATTTTTTTTTATTGCATAAGCAAAATATCAGTTACTACAACAAAGCATTATCTGTAATTAATCCTGCAGTTAAAAAGATTATTTGGGACGAATATTTTCTGAGTCAGCGAGGCGACAATGAAAAAGATAAAGAAAAGAAAGGATGGTTGAGTGTGTTGTCCCGTTTTCCCGGGTTAAAAGCAGCACTGTTGACAGCATTATTTTTACTGTTATTATACGTTTTAATGGAAATGAGACGGAAGCAACGTATTATACCGGTTGTCAACAAGCCTAAAAATGATTCACTTGATTTTGTAAAAACAATCGGACGGTTATATTACGATAAAGGGGATCATAAAAATCTTTGTCGTAAAATGGCAGCTTATTTTCTGGAGCATATCAGAACCAGATACAAATTGCCAACCGGAATTCTTGATGATGAGTTTATTAAGCTTTTACAATTTAAATCAGGGGCTGGGGAAGATGAAATCCGGAGGATAGTTTCATTTATTAAAAACATTGATGAGGCAAAGATTATAAATGATAAACAGTTATATGAATTTCATAAGCAATTAGATTCATTCTATCAAAAAGCATAATATCGTCGCATGTATTCAGAATCGAAGTAGAAAATGTGACATAACTTTTATAAACATATAATATGGAAGAACAGATTTTTCAGCAACGTACCGATCTTTCAGCACTGAATGAGGCAGTAATGTCCATCCGCAATGAGATAAAAAAAATCATCATTGGTCAGGATGAAATGGTTCGCCTGATTATTACTGCCTTGCTGGCTGACGGGCATGTTTTAATTGAAGGTGTACCGGGAGTTGCCAAAACACTTACAGCAAAATTGGTGGCAAAAAGTGTAAATGCAGGGTTTTCCAGGGTGCAGTTTACTCCTGACCTGATGCCTTCTGATGTATTGGGTACACCTGTGTTTAACCCAAAAGAAGCGGTCTTTGAATTTAAAAAAGGGCCTGTATTCAGCAATATTATTTTGGTTGATGAAATTAACCGGGCTCCGGCAAAAACACAATCAGCATTACTGGAGATAATGGAAGAGAGACAGGCTACTGTAGACGGTAAATCATACCCGATGGCTTCCCCATTTATGGTGCTGGCTACACAAAATCCGATAGAGCAGGAAGGAACTTATCGTTTACCGGAAGCACAACTGGATCGGTTTCTCTTTAAAATACTGGTTCCTTACCCAAGTGAGGCAGAAGAGGTGCAGATTCTTACCCAGTTTCATGGCATGGGAAATACTGCCCCATTAGATTTAATTAAACCTGCATTAGAAGGACAACAGGTAGCCGCACTCCGTAAGCAAATAAAAACACAGATTATTGAAGAAAGGTTATTGCAGTTTATTGCAAAGCTGGTACAACAGACAAGAAATCACAAATCAATTTATCTTGGTGCATCGCCAAGGGCTTCTCTTGCCATCATGAATGCATCAAAAGCTGTAGCAGCGATGCAGGGCCGTGATTTTGTAACGCCGGAAGATATTCTGAGTGTGGTGCCTCCGGTTCTTCGTCATCGTATCATTCTTTCACCAGACAAAGAAATGGAAGGAATTACAGAAGATGATGTGATAAAGCAGATTATACAGGGGATGGATGTGCCGAGGTAATTCTGAGAAATTGTTCATTATTCATAGTTAATAGTTCATAGTATTGGTGCGGTTTAAAATTTTACAATGGCATTTAGATTTGAAGAATTAAAAGTATGGCATATTGCTGCAGATTTATCCAATGAGATTGATTTGCTGGCAAAATTATTTCCAATTGAAGAGCGGTTTAGTTTAGCTTCTCAGATGAAAAGAGCAGCTGATTCCGTGGTATTAAATATTGCTGAAGGAAGTACAGGGCAAACTATTCCTGAATTTAAACGATTTCTTGACATTGCATTCAGCTATTGAAGTAGTAGCTTGTCTTTATTTGGCATTCAAAAGAAAATATATTTCCAATGATATTTATAAAAAACATTATGACGCATATGAAATCCTCTGCAAGATGATTACAAAGCTTAGAGACTCAATGTGATTCGAAAACTATGAACCATTAACTATGAACTATTAACAATGCTTAAGTGATAAAGTCCTTCTATTTAAATAACATCGTTTACTACATCGCCGGATCTGCGGCGGTGGTTTTTGCATTGAGTTATTTCTTTCCTGCTTTTTTTCGTATTGGTGGTCTTATCCTTTTATTGCTGGGTATTGCGATATTGGCAGATACGTTATTGGTGTACAGTAAAAAGAAAGGAATTCAGGCATCAAGAGAAGTTTCTGATCGTTTCAGCATTGGCGATCCTAATAAAGTTGCCATTCAACTGTCTAATCAATATGGGTTCTTAATTAATACCAGTATTATTGATGAATTACCTGTGCAGTTCCAGGAAAGAAACTGGATAAAAAAAGCTGT
>JBARSW010000148.1:0-21372 GCA_049644925.1 Chitinophagaceae bacterium
GGGGCTCGCAGGCACTTCCATTCGTTCCTCATTCCAGTGCCTTATGGCGGCTCGCCACCCAGGCTACAGTGCGGACAAGTGTGCCGCACGGCTTTACTTGTGTTTTGCCGCAGGCGCTTTTACCGGCAGGCTGACACACAACCTTCCGTTCATAAAGAACCTTACATTTGCTAAAATAATTAGCGTTGCCTTACTACCGGATTATTATATGGATGAAGAATAAACGAAAGCCGTTACAAGGTATCCGGCAAATTGAGCAACAGAATATTGATGTTGTCTATAATATGATTAAGAAAACTGCCCATTCCAAAATAAACAGTTCCCAGATTCAGGATATAGAAGTAGCCATGCTACCTAAACAATCTACTGCCGTTATTAACTACCTGAATCGTATTCATAAGAAGAAGCCCTAAAAGAAAATCAAAAAAGTACAGCAAGTTAGTCGGCTGGCACAGCCCCAATCTTTTGGTCTGCAAAGAAATTCCGCCATAAACACAAACCCACCGCACAAGGCCATCATTTATTGCGTTGCTTCTTTGCAGTCCAGCTCCGCCGCCTGATGTGAATGCTTTCTTTTTTTTCCTTTTTTCTTTTAAAAAATAAATTTTATTAAAATGAGAAATGCAAATCACTTCTTCGGCTCTCACAACGGTTCAGAAAATTTCTATTGCCACAAACCTTCATTAATGCTTTACACTGATGGTGTGAAAGAGTTAGCAGAAAAAGCTGGGGCTTACTGGTTGATTGATTTAATTATTAGTCACCAGTGCCACAGGGATATAAACCTTGAACGGTTCCAGGTGTGGGATTTAAAGAGAGTGCAGGACAATGTTTTTACAATTCTTGCAACAGATGGCAATCACAACAAAGTAACAAGTCAGGAAATTCCTTTCAGCGATTTTCCTTATGACCTTGCGACCATCTGGCTGGTAGATGGCTGCATGATGTTGCCATGTGAGTACTAAACAAAGGCGGTCAGCAATGGCCGCTTTTCTTTTATACTGCATGAACTTTTGTGATGATGCTTTATGTGCATAGTATTCTTTTTATAAGCAAGGTAGCTACGGCAGCCCACCGCACTGACCCAACAAAAAAAACCAAAAGCTTACGGCATAAACACAGACCCGGCACACAAAGCCATCTTTTATTCCGTTTCCTTTTGGTTTTTTATCTGCCTTCGCTGGTGAGAAGCTTATAAAAATTATACATTATGCACAAGCAGCTTCGTATCATCACCAGCAGGCGTATCATTTCAGTATGCCCATTCAGCAGTTCCTTATTTGCTCCTCTTCCTTCCTTGCCTTCTTGGGTTTTCAGCAGGCACATCGGCAGGCAGCCAGTTTATTATCAGTATCGTGGCACCCGGGTTTTTGCCTTAGGTTCCAGCGGTTGGTTCGTTCATTGTTTTCCATCAGGCCGTCGTTGGCTTTGTTCACTGCCCTTTTAGGGCAGTGTTTCAAAATCAAAAGCCCCGCCAGGAATGGCAGGGCTTTTTTACTAAAGAATGAACAGATTTATTGATGCTTACAGACCACTTACTTTAACCAACGCTAAAGCGTTGTATGCACCATTTTTCAGCGGATACATTTGTCCGTTAACTTCCTGATAAAACTCAATTCCTAATGCAAGGAATAAAGGATGGGTGCTGTTTGCAGTTACTGCATTTACAAGATTGATTACTGCGGTTGGATTAGCATCCCATGGCAACACAGCAGTTGACTGTGCATCCATTACAAAAGTTTCATTTTCAAAATCAATTTCTGCACCTGTAGAAACAATTTTGAAGTGAGTAGAACCACCCGGAGCTGCAATCATGTTGATAGGAACAAATGCCGGAATGTTTGCAGTCAATGTACCGGCCACCCGGTCAATTGTTGCAGTGAATGGTGCATAGATGGTAGTACCAAGTTTACCAGCGATGTTAAACTCAAAACCTTCCAGCAATTCAGCTTCGCCATCAATCACATTACGCAAGCCACGGACATTTGTAAAGTCTTCCTGAATCACTTTCACCATCTCAGCAGTAAGACGGCTCACCATCCGGCTGTCAGAAGCATTTTGCAACATTGCACGGATTGCATTACGCAAAAGCTTACCAGCTTTTCCGGCTCTGCCAAACTCTTCACCGTTTTCCCTGGTCCTTTGAAAATTTGGGTCATTGGCAATTTTGTCAGCAGATACACCGCCTTTTTCTCTTGCCAGATAACCGTCCTGAGATTTGTAGAAAGTAATACCGCCGATAGTACCATCTAATTTGATAATTCCTTTTTGCCTTGCCATTGTAAAAAATTTATTAGGTTAATAATTTGTTTCAATTTTTTGCTGTGTTATCAGCATTTGAAAACAAAAGTAGATACCCAATAAAGCCTCAACAAATATGCAAGGTCATCCGTTCCGTTTATGCCACATTATTCCAACTAACACACTTTAACCGCCTTCAAAAAACAGTTATCTTTGCTATACATTATTCATGTCAAAGGCATAGCCGAAGTATGGATAGTGCATGAAAAAGTTATTTGATTAATGAATAGACTCTGTATTTATCCGAAAGACATTCAGATAATCACAGGCAGAAGCGATAGGTATGGCAGAAATCTTATCAAGAAGATTAAAGACTACTTTAAGAAGGAACAACACCAGGTTGTTTCTATTGAAGAATTTTGCCAGTACATGGGCTTGCAACAAGAAATTGTTGCAAAGCAATTGAGATAAGATTCAATGCTTATTATCGCTGATGTTATGATGCAATATTGCACACACCTACATCATCGTTTTATTTTCCTTTATTACTTGTACGGTTTCCTTTCTTTAACCAATCTGAGGTCACATTTGAGGTCACAAAAACAAAAAAGCAGCTATGATAAAATCATAACTGCTTAATTATTAAGTGGGAGTTGACGGGTTCGAACCGCCGACCCTCTGCTTGTAAGGCAGATGCTCTGAACCAGCTGAGCTAAACTCCCTTTTTTATTGGGAGTGCAAAGATAGGGTTGTCGGATTTTCTGCCAAAATTTTTTATCAGGTTCCTGTCCCCAATCCATCTCTATATTATTCCTAAAAAAAATCATATTTTCGTGCAGGAATGTCAAAAAATATAAACGAAATACAAACCAATTCAAAAACTGAAACAGATGTACTCACACTCAACGAGGAAATCTGCAACCTCGTTGTCTGGAATGACGAGGTAAATACATTTGATTGGGTAATTGAAACCCTGATGGAGATTTGTGGCCATGCTCAGGAACAGGCAGAGCAATGTGCCTATATTATCCACTTCCACGGAAAATATGCTGTAAAAAATGGCAGTTATGAAAACCTTAAACCTCAATGTGATGCTATAACTGAACGAGGTATCAATGCCACAGTAGAAATAATTGCCAGCTGATTTTTCAGTAACTATTTAATGCCCCTTTTTGCTTTAGATAAAGAATTGGTCTTTCCTCCGGTTCATTTAGCCGAACCCGATGGATTACTGGCTATGGGCGGAGACCTTTCCCCACAAAGATTGCTGCTTGCCTACCAAAGTGGTATTTTCCCCTGGTACGAAGGTGATACTATTTTATGGTGGAGCCCCCACCCAAGGTTTGTACTTTTTCCCGATGAATTAAAAATCAGCAAAAGTATAAAACCACTGCTTAACCGTAATGAATTTAGTTTTTCCACCAATAAAGTATTTAGCCAGGTCATCCATTTATGTAAAAACACGAACAGGCCGGGACAAGAAGGCACATGGATAACAGATGAAGTGGAGAAAGCATACTGCAAACTACATGAACTTGGGTATGCCCACAGTGCAGAAGTTTGGAAAAATGGGGAATTAGTTGGCGGACTTTATGGAATAAAAATTGGTAGCATTTTCTTTGGCGAAAGTATGTTCAGTCTTGAAAGTAATGCTTCCCGTTATGCTTTCATAAAATATATACAGCAATTAAAAATGGAAGGTATTCAGTTAATAGATTGCCAGGTATATACCGAATACCTTGAAAGTTTTGGTGCCCGTATGATTGAACGGGAAGAATTTATAGCTATTCTACAAAAATTTGCACATCCGGAAACCCGCATTTAGTACAATGCAAATCATTCAATAATCAAAATTTCCAAGAAAGTAATTAAAACCTTGTTTCCAGGTAATGTGGCAACATCGCTTTCCATGTTGGCCAGTCATGTCTCCATTCAGGTCCCCAAATATCCAGTTCATATGCAATTCCTTTATCGTATAACACTTTTGCAAATTTTCCATTGGCTGCAGGATCTTCATACGGCCCGCTGCCGGTTACAATATGTATATGACTGCTTTTTCTTATCTGCTCCAGAATATTGTGGTCGGTCAGATTTGGCATATAATGCATCGGACTGTTGAAATATACATTCTCATCAAAATATCCCTCTGTATATTCTGTAAGATCATGTACCCCACTCATGGCTATCACCCCATTAATAATATCAGGTCTTTTTAAAAATAAATTCATACTGTGCAAAGAACCAAATGATGCACCACAAACAATTATTGGTGTTTCCTGGCTGGTATTGTTTCTGATAAATGGAACAACTTCATTATAAACATAGTCATTCCATTGCTGATGACGGAATGATTTATAACCAGGATCCGCATTTTTATCCAACCAGCTTTCTTTATTCACACTGTCTATAGAAAACACTTTAACCTTCCCGGCATTTATATACGGGGCAATATGATCCATTAATTGAAATCTCTCATATTCCAGGTAATCTGCACCTGCTGTAGGCACCAATAATAAAGCAAACCCATAATCACCATAAGTTACAATTGGCATTTCTTTATTAAGTGAAGGACTGTGCCATGATGTAATTTCTCTTTTCATTATACGGAATTTTTAAAATTTGATTTGCAAAGGTATCTGATTTTACTTATCCCTGTTTTTCCATCATGAAAAAAAGGTAAATTTGCCGACTTATGGAATTAAGCAAAAACTTTGACCACCAGGCAGCCGAAAAAAAATGGTATCAGCATTGGATTGAGAAAAATTACTTTCATAGTGAACCTGATAACCGGGAACCTTTTACCATTGTAATCCCTCCACCCAATGTAACAGGTGTGTTACATATGGGGCACTGTCTTAATAATACCATCCAGGATATTTTAGTTCGCCAGGCAAGGATGCAGGGAAAAAATGCCTGCTGGGTTCCCGGTACAGACCATGCTTCTATTGCCACGGAAACAAAAGTGGTACAAATGTTAAGAGAAAAAGGAATCTCCAAATCTTCGATAAGCAGGGAAGTTTTTTTGAAATATGCCTGGGAATGGAAAGAAAAATATGGTGGAATAATTCTTCAGCAACTTAAAAAATTAGGTTGCAGCCTCGATTGGGAACGTACGTCCTTTACGATGGACGAAGATTATTATAAAAGCGTTATAAAAGTATTTATTGATCTGTATAACAAAGGCTTTATATACCGTGGTAAAAGAATGGTGAACTGGGACCCTGTTGGTCAGACAGCATTAAGTGACGAAGAAGTAATTTTTAAAGAAGTAGATTCAAAATTGTATTATGTAGAATACAAATTTGCTGATGGTACCGGAAGTATTACCGTAGCCACCACCCGACCTGAGACAATACTGGGAGACGTTGCCATTTGTGTTAATCCTGCCGATAAAAGATATATCAGTATTATCAGTAAAGAAGTTATTGTGCCAATCATTAACAGGAAAATTCCTGTAATTTCCGACGAGTATGTTACAACAGACTTTGGTACCGGTGCCCTGAAAATTACTCCGGCACATGATAAGAATGACAACATGATCGGTGCAAAACATAAATTGAGAGCAATAGACACATTAGATAACTCGGGAAAATTTACAGTTGAAGAGCTTTTAGCAGATCATCCTTCTGAACAGGTATTATCGTACAATGGACTGGATAGGTTTGTTCTCCGGAAAAAAATAATAGAAGATTTATCAGCTTTAGGCCAACTCCAAAAAACGGAAGATTACAAAGGACAAGTTGGCACCAGTGAACGAACCGGTGCAGTAATTGAAAATAAACTTTCTTTACAGTGGTTCTTAAACATGAACCAGTTTCTTGATAAGAATCCTGCTGTACTGAATGATGTAATTAATGATACGATAAGCCTGCATCCGGCCAAATTAAAAAACACTTATAAGCATTGGCTGGAAAATATTAAAGACTGGTGTATCAGCCGGCAACTATGGTGGGGGCAACGAATACCGGCATGGTATGATGAAGCAGGCAGAATTGTTGTTGCAGAAGATGAAACAAAAGCTAAAGAATTATACCATCAACAATATGGCGATAAAGATGCAAAACTTACACAGGAAGAAGATGTGCTGGACACCTGGTTTTCAAGCTGGCTTTGGCCAATTGAAGTTTTCAAAGGAATTAGTCATCCGGACAACAACGAAATAAATTATTATTATCCATCCAATATACTTGTTACCGGACAGGATATTATTTTCTTTTGGGTGGCAAGAATGATAATGGCAGGTTATGAGTACAAAGGAGAAAAACCATTTACAGATGTTTATTTTACCGGAATGGTCAGGGATAAACAAGGTAGAAAAATGAGTAAACAGCTGGGCAATTCCCCTGACCTTCTTCAACTTATTGATGAATATGGAGCCGATGCAGTTCGATTTGGTATAATGATATCATCACCCGCAGGAAATGATCTTTTATGGGAAGATGGTGCAAATGATCAAGGCAAACTCTTCATCAATAAAATATGGAATGCTCTTAAACTGGTAAAGATGTGGGAAGGAAGGATAACAACTACCGACAGCCCTCAGATTAAAGGCAGCAACTTTGCTACCGACTGGTTTGAAAACAGACTTAATGAAGTGAAAGAAGAAATGAATACCCAGTTCAAAGAGTTTAGACTTAGTGAAGCATTAAAAACAGCTTATTCACTCATTTGGGATGATTTCTGCAGCTGGTATCTTGAATGGGTTAAGCCTGGTTTTGAACAACCGATTAATAAATCAGTTTTTGAAAAAACGGTGTATTTCTTTGAACAACTGATGCAGCTACTGCATCCTTTTATGCCATTTGTTACAGAAGAGATATATCATCTACTACAAGAGAGAAAAGATGATTTAACTATTAAACAGGTTGATGTTACAAAAAGTACAGATAAAAGCATTTTAACAACAGCAGGCTTACTTAAAGATGTTATTACTTCTATCAGGGATGCCCGGATTAAAAATCATCTTAAACCCCGGGACACAATCAGGTTGCATATTCAAACTGAAAATAGAGACACATACCAGGCCATTGAAAATATTTTATTCAAACAGTTAAATGCTGAATCAATTTCTTATACAACTTCAGCAATTCCAAATAGTATTACAGTTGTTGTACAAAAGGATAAATTTTTTATAGAGACAACAACAGTATTAGACACTACTTCTCAAAAAGAACAATTACAAAAAGACCTTGATTATCTGAAAGGATTTCTGATGTCTGTAGAAAAAAAGTTGAGTAACGAACGTTTTGTTGAGAATGCAAAACCAGCGGTGATAGAAGCTGAAAGAAAAAAGAAAACAGATGCTGAAGAAAAAATTAAAATTCTGGAAGATAGTATTTCGGGTCTTTAATAATTATTATTGATTTTATTAAAAAGTATTTTAATAAATTTTCTATATTCGGGGAATTAAATAATTTGGTCATTTTATTAAGGCTTTTTTCACTAATTCCTTGCAATACTTAAATTGAAACCTCCGTTAATATCCGGTGTAAATCAAAGTTTCCGTAAAAAATACTAACATTTAAAGCCAAACTATGAAAATTTTTTCAGGATGTATTCTCTTATTAACTACTTGCTTATTTAATAGCCAAATTTATTCACAAAAGGATAATTTCGATACCCGTTTCCTTCGCAATTTGCAGGAGCATCGTACTGAAGGTAAGACAAGTTTTTATAAAACAATTTCTGCCAGTACTCTCCCCCTTTGTACAGCTCTGCCATTAACATATTTCGTAACAGGTTTGATTGAAAACAACAAGATTTTAAAGCAAAATGCACTTTACCTGACTGAAAGCCTTGTAGCCTCTCAAATTATATCTTTCTCCACGAAGGCAATTATTAACCGGTCCCGTCCTTCCGATTATGACCCTTCACTTATTGCTCTTAAAAGTACTCAATCAGAATCATTCCCTTCTGGCCATACTTCAGCAGCATTTTCCACCGCCACTTCCATGGCCATCATATCGCCTAAATGGTACGTTATAGTTCCTGCTTTTAGCTGGGCAAGCCTGGTAGGATATTCAAGGCTTTACATGGGTGTACATTATCCTACCGACGTATTAGCCGGAGCAATTGTTGGTAGTGGCAGTGCCTGGCTAATGTATAAGGCAAATAAATGGATACAAAGTTCAAAAAAGAATAAAAATAAAACTGCTTTTACTTTGGCAAAATACTGACAGGCAGTATAAATTCAAATACAGTTCCTTTAAATCCATCATACTGATCTTTATCCAATAACCTGCTAACCCTGAAGCCAAAAGTCAGTGGGTATTGGTTCCACCATTTGGTATCAATAAATACCTCTCCTCCAGCACTTCGTTGGTTTGCAGTAGTTTTTTTATCCCGTGAATAAACTTTAGTAAAATCATAAAAAGCATTTGCCCTGATTCTTTGCAGGTATAATATATTTCCAAAACCCCAATCGGGATAAATCAATGGAAAATGGTAATTACCAGAAATACGCCACATTCTCGAAAAATTCCTGCCCGTATAACCTCTTGCATAGGCAAACCGGTTCCCAAATGATACCTGGCTTAATGTATCTCTTTGCTGAAAAGATCCATTCATAATTAAATTGTGAGACGATAATAAACCCGGTAAGTTTAAAGATGCAGTACCATTAATCTGAGAACCTTTGTAGGTGGATATGGCATGACGAAATGAGGAAGAAAGTGAATAGGCTAACCGGGGATAAATATGCTGAACCGATTTTTGTACCTGCTGAGACCATGATAAACTATGTGACAAATATCCAAACGAAGTATTTCCAATTGAGTCTTTAAAAAAATCTTTATTAAATTCATTCCGGTGCACATAAAAACTGCTGATATTAAAATTTCTGAACGTTTGCCCTTTTGTTTTGCTAAGAGGAATACTCAAACCAATACGGCTATCCAATTGATTCCATTGGCGCAATTTATTTCCTGTTACATCTTCCCTGTTAAAGGTTAACTCTGTACCAATATTCAGGTAAGGGAAAAATCCGCCATATACCGATGAAAATCCTACTGCATTCGTTCTCTCATTCTCGTTATACAAATAATACAATTCTGTCTGAAGGGTATTCAGTACATTCTCACCGTACAAAGAAAATGTAAATATCGGATCTTCATAATACGGCCTCCAACTATGAAAATTTAATAACCCTGTGCCCTTACTATATTTACTGACCGGAAATTTTCTTTGTGGAACTTTTGAAAGTAGTATATCACTGCTTTCATTATTATCACCCAAAGAAAACTTATAAGAAAGTTCTTCCGTAGCATTTTCACTCATTTCCTGCCAGTTAATGTTTTTCAAATCCTCTTGCTGTAACTGGTATCCCTCACTGGTAAAAGTTGACCATGTGATTTTATTGCCTGCAACATTTACAAAATAATTTCCCAAAGTGCCTTTTGTCAGTCTGTGTATTTTATTGATGATTGAATTCCATACAAACACATCATCATTTCCCCCAAAAGATGCGGTAAAATAAACCAGGCCGTTATGTACGCAAGGATAACCAATCACATTATAGGAAGGAGTAGTAATTCTTTTTAAGTTACCAGTACTTATTTCCGCCGAGGCCAATGCCATTTTTCCATCATTTAACCGGACTGCGGTTATCAGCATTCTATCATCAATAAATTTAGGATCCGTAAATAAGTTGATTTCTATGGAGTGCAAACGTTGCACAACATTACCATCATCTGTTTTTAAAATATGTAACTCACTTTTTCCCGTACTAGCAACCTGAACTACGGCTACCATTTTACCATCCTCAGAAATATCGGGAGTAAAATATTTCGAATTTTTCGTCAGCGTAGTTTGCTTCCCCGTTTTTATATCAAGCATTTTAATTACACTATAATCTTTCCAACCCCAACGGGCATCATTTTGGAATGCTGAGTATACAATTTTTCCATTGCGATAACTATACTGTTCATCTAATGCAATATCTCTTGTTTTAATCTTATGTTCACCCAATGAATCTTTTAAATAAAAGGCAGGCCGGTGACGATAAGTTGTTTTCAGATAAATCAAAGAGTCCTTTCCGGCTACATAAGGAAAATAGTAGTTTGCAACATATTTTTTCTTCAATGGAAAAATAAAAGAATTTGCCAATGATTTTTTTATTGGTATATCTTTTTTGTAGAATTCAAAAGCATCATTCCTGAATTTTTTGTAATCAAGACCACTATGTTTTTTAATGGCAGATTGGAAAGGATAAATAAGACTTTTAAAAGAACTGGCATCTTTTGTAATTTTTGTCCAGAAATCTGTACCATACTTATCCCTGCCATAATTAACAAGCAAATAGCCAAGGTAATAATGGTTCGGAACATAATCTTTCAGCGAACCATTTCTCAATTTCATCCATGAATATTTCTTATTGGCCTCCCAAATTGAAGGGAAAGCGTTAAGAAAAAGGGGTAACCGCCCCCTGCCCTGCTTGGTTAATACCGTTTCATTGTAAACTGCATCGCCTTCATAAAACCAATCTGGAATTGAGGCATTAATGGCAAGTGCATATCCCTCCTCTCCAAAAAGTACCTTCATTGTTTTGCTGAGTCCGTTATTAAAATTATTAAACTGTTGCACATGCCGGTATTCATGAACCGCAATCTGATCTGCCCAGCTAATACTTCCTTCCTGGAAATTATTTAATTGAGGTGTAAGAAAAAACTCGCTTCTGAAGGGGCCCAGTCCAACATATCCATTTGCAATAGTTGTCTGATTTTGTAAAACAATATTTATTTTATTTAATTTATCTCCCAATGATACCGGCTTCTGCTGAGCCATGTAATGAATTACTGCTGCTACACGATTTGCCTGGCTATCTAATCCCACAGGAAAAATAATTCTTGCCGTATCCGTATTTAATTGTTTCCATTTTAAGGAGGGAGGATTGCCTCCAAATTGCTGTGCAAACACATTACCAAAAATCAATAACCACAAACTGAGTAATTTTAGCTTTTGCATTATGAAAATAATTTTCAGGAAAGTTACCACTTACAATTCAATGATGAGTGCTGCCGCATGAAACTTATCTTTGCAAAATGGCAGAAGATTTGCAAATTACAAAAGGCGATAAAGCCACTCAATATCAATCTTTACTTCCCCAGATAAAGGGGTTATTAGATGGTGAAAAAGACCTGATAGCAAATATGGCAAACTTTGTTGCAGCATTAAAAGAACAATTTGGATGGTTGTGGGTAGGATTTTATGTTGTGAATAAGGAAGAACTTGTATTAGCTCCTTTCCAGGGACCCGTAGCCTGCACCAGGATAAAAAAAGGCCGTGGAGTTTGTGGCTCAAGTTGGGAACTGGCTAAAACATTAATTGTTCCGGATGTAGAGAAATTTCCGGGACATATCGCTTGCAGCAGTTTATCCAGGTCTGAAATTGTAGTGCCTGTTATAAGAAATAATGAAGTGGTGGCCGTACTTGATGTTGACAGTACCGAATACAACCTGTTCGATGATACAGATAAATTTTATTTAGAAGAATTGGTTGAGATGTTAAGATTCCAGCTTTAGTCAGTTATTATTATAATATCTGTTGAACAATTTGTCTACTAAAGATTTTCAAACATATCATTAGTCATTGCGGCCAAATTGTATTCTTCTTTCCAACCCCAGTCATTTCTTGCAACTGAATCATCGATACTTTGAGGCCAGCTATCTGCAATTGCCTGGCGGTAATCCGGTTTATAGGTAATTGCAAAATCTGGTATATGCTTCTTTATTTCAGCAGCAATTTCTTTGGGTGAAAAACTCATACCAGACACATTGTAGGAAGTTCGGATACCGATTTTGTCTGCAGGAGCTTCCATCAATTCAATAGTTGCTCTGATAGCATCCGGCATATACATCATCGGCAGAAATGTATCTTCCTTTAAAAAGCACTCATAACTCTTCTCTTCTAAAGCTTCATGAAATATCTCAACTGCATAATCTGTTGTTCCTCCACCCGGAGCAGATTTATAAGAGATCAAACCCGGATAGCGGATGCTTCTTACATCAACACCAAATCGTTTATGAAAATAATTACACCAGAATTCTCCTGCATATTTGCTGATTCCATATACAGTAACAGGTTCTATAATGGTTTGTTGTGGGCAATCCTGTCTTGGTGAAGTTGGACCAAATACTGCTATGGAGGATGGCCAGTAAACTTTATGTAGCTTTTCTTCCCTGGCAATATCCAGTACATTCAGCAATCCCTGCATATTAAGGTTCCAGGCTAATCCCGGATTCTTTTCGCCAGTGGCAGAGAGTATTGCGGCCAGTAAATATATCTGGGTGATATTTTGCCTTATCACCTGCACATGCAGCATTTCTTTGTTCATCACATCAAGAGAAACATAGGGGCCGGTACCTTCCAGTAAAGGATTTTGCTCCCGAAGGTCAGAGGCAACAACATTTGCATTCCCGTATATTTTTCGCAATGCCAGTGTAAGTTCTACTCCAATTTGCCCGGAGGCACCAATAACAAGAATTTTTTCTTTAATCATAGCAAGCAATTAATGTTCAAATGTAACTGTCAAAAGGGAAACCAAAAAATACCCGGATAATCATAAAACACCCCCGGATAAGTATTTGTTGTTTTTAGAGGGCATATATAAAAATAATTTGGCGCATCACTTAATTAACTTTCGGTATGAAAAAATATTTTTTGCTCACAAGTATACTGCTTTGTTCTCGGGTAGTATTTTGTCAAAATGTAGGCGTTAATACCACAACGCCTGAAGCCGCATTAGATATCAACGGAGATATTATTTTAAGATCTGCCAATTTAGTAGTAGTCGATGGAATTACTCTTGCATTAGATGTAAATACTTCCCGGTTTAGTTATTACCGGATAGAAGGGCCTACGGCCAATTTTACCCTTGCAGGTATTACTGCCGGTATAGATGGCAGACTGCTAACTTTATTTAATCGCAGCGGTTTTGTTATGCAATTAAATAATGATGATGCAGCAGTAGCACTTTCCGACAGGATAATTACCGGAACCAATGCAGATATCACCATACCAAACAAGGGAATTGTAAACCTGCAATACGATGGAAACGAAGGAAAATGGATAGTAAAAAGCAGCAGTAAAGGGGCCATTTCAGGCAGTGGCAGTTTTTGGGATGCAAATGGTAACAATATTTTCAATAATAATACGGGGAATGTAGGTATTGGAATAAACACTCCATCAGCTCCTTTACATATTAAGAATGAAAATGAAGCAGTACGGATAGAGGGCTCCACTCCTTATATTTCTTTCCATGACAATGCAGGTATACGAAAGGGATTTCTTCAAAGCTTTAATAATGATTTGTACCTGGGTACGCCGTCCACAAATACAAATGGGATTCTGCAATTCTACATGAAAAATTCTCCAGCAATTACATTACTCCCAACAGGGCAGGTTGGCATCGGAACGGTAACCCCTACCGATAAACTAACAGTACATACGGGAGGTTATGGGCTCACACATACTAATGGCAATGCTACAATAGGTACCTGGATAGGAAGTTTTCAGGGTGTGTCCACAGCCATGATAGGAACTAAAAGTAATCATCCCTTAAGTTTTTTTACAAATGATGGAAGTGAACTAATGACCATAGCCACTAATGGTGCTGTAGGAATTGGTAATACAACACCAGCCGGAAAACTTCATATTACTCACCCTGGCCCCAGTGCTCATCTTATTTTAGAATATCCGGGGACAAACGAATATTCCCGTTTATTGTTTGCCAATACCGGTGCCTCCCGCTATTGGGGTATTGCTGCAAAAGCCGGCACTGGCAGTATCTCCAATGACAGGCTTAGTTTCTATAATATATCCACCGGATTTGAGTCACTGGTAGTGACAGGCAATGGGTATGTGTCGGTACCAGGACAGATGGGGATAGGAACATTTGATCCGGCTTACAAATTTGCCGTTAATGGTACTATCCGCAGCAAGGAAGTAGTGGTGGAAACAGGATGGGCCGATTATGTGTTTGAGGAAAGCTATCAACTTCCTTTATTGATGGATGTAGAAAAATTTATTCTGCAAAATAAACACCTGCCTAATATTCCATCTGCTGATGAAATTAAAAAAAATGGGCTACAGTTGGGAGACACCCAAACGAAAATGATGGAAAAGATCGAAGAATTGACATTGTATTTAATTGAGGCAAATAAACAAATTGTCAGTATACAAAAAGAAATTGAAAAACTGAAAAGCACAAATCAATAGGAACAAAGATGTATGAACTTATGAAAAAAATATTGACCTGTTCTGCAATAATCCTGCTGTTCTGTGCAAACACAAATGCTCAGTCAGATTGTGGCACCCGGTTGAAAGAATCGGAAAAGGAAAGCTACAACAGGATATTAGCTGCCGCCAGGCTGCTACAGCAACAAGGACCGGAGGCTGTCACCTATTATCATATCCGTGTTTTTATTCACGATTTCATCAGCAATGATGCCACTGATTCTGCCTGGACTTATAACGAAATTATTTCTGAATTTAACCAGGCTAGTAATTTTTTCAGCCAGTATAATATGTGCCTGGTACTAGCAGGAATTGATTATCCCCGAAACACAGCATTCAAAGATAATTTTTCAACAAGCAATTTTAATTCATTACTGCCCCTTGCTCATTCATACACCATAGATCTTACTCTGCACAAAATACTGATGGAAGGTGCTGACACCCTGAATGGCAATGCCTATACCATTCCATCGAAATGGTTTTCCCTTAGCCGGGGAGCTATAGGCCAGCGGTCTTTTGCACATGAGTTGG
This sequence comes from Chitinophagaceae bacterium, assembly GCA_049644925.1. GTDB lineage: Bacteria > Bacteroidota > Bacteroidia > Chitinophagales > Chitinophagaceae > JJ008. Next base: position 15,004 of record JBARSW010000148.1, read on the forward strand.
GGCATTGTTTAGGCCTGCTCCATACTTTCGAAACCGCTTTTGGCCTGGAATGCCCAGATGGAAGTAATGCTTCCTCAAGTGGTGATAAAATACCGGACACAAGAGCTACTCCTGCTACTGATAGTATTCTGAATGCGAATACCAATGCCTCTTGTTTGTATACCGGTAATCAGGGGATGATCTGCAACCTGAATAACTTCCAACTATACAATCCAGAGATAATTAACTTAATGAGCTATGGGAAAAGAACTTGCAGGAGTGCATTCACTGATGGCCAGGTGGCCGTTATGAATGCTTCATTGGTAGGCATTGTTGAACTCCAACAAACCTGGTTTGCTCCGCCGTCATTTACGCTAATTGCTCCACTTGTAGGTACAATTATCCTGGATGGAGATTCGTATGTGAGCGGCTTAACTGTTCAAATCGGTAATAATAATTCATCTATTAATGTATTCATTGGTGGCACCAATGCTATTCAAAGAATAATATCCCCCTCACAAATAGTGATAAAACCGGGTGTAAGGTTGCTGCAACCCACCAATGAACGGGGGAAGATCCTGATAAGGCCTTCAGGATATTGCCAGGAATAAATTATTGTAACACCTTGGGTCAAAATATTTTTCTCTTTAAACAAAACTTACATAAAATGAAAAAAATTAACGTCTTCACAGTATTGTTATTCACTTCCTTTTATTCATATTCACAAAACGCAGCTATTGAAACTGAAATAAAAGGACTAGAACAAAAAGTTGTTCAGGCAATATTGCAAAAGGATTCTGCAACCTTGCGAAAGTTATGGGCTCCTGGTTTTATTGTAAATGCCCCGACCAATCGGGTGGTCACCGGCGGTCAGGTAGAAATGGTAATAGCCGGAGCAATAAGTTACTCGGTCTATACAAAGGAGATTGAAAAAATTCTCATTAATGGCGATCTTGTTATTACGATGGGAAATGAAACGGTTGTACCTGCTATAGGAAAACCCAGAGCAGGGCAAACGATCAAACGACGGTATACAAATATCTGGCTAAAAGAGAATGGGAGTTGGATAACCATTGCGAGGCATGCCAGTGAAATATGCCAGCCATGAGGATATCCCGCTTACCGTCTTCAATTTGACTATCCCTGTTTAAATTCAACATACGGGTATTAGTGTTACATTTAGTAAGACTTCGCCTTGATAAAATTGAGTAAATATGCGAACCCGGTTTTTAATACATTTCTTTTTATTCGCCATTAACGCTTCTGCACAAACACATAAAATAGATAGTTTGAAAAAGATGCTTCCCGGCCTGAACGATCGTACTCGGGTGGATTGTTTGAATGCACTGGGATGGGAATTTAATTATCGATTCGTTCATTCTGACTCTGCTTTAAAATATGCAAAACTTGCCTGGCAGCATGCTACGGAAATCGGGTACAATAGTGGCAAAGCAGTATCGCTGACCATTCAGGGTGATGTGCAAGGCAGGCTTTTGGGTAACCAGGTTGTGAGGGAACGCTACAGCAGGCAGGCCATCGGACTTTTAAAAAATGAAAACGATCCCAAAAACCTTTCCACCGCTTATTTCATGCTTGCAATGTCTCTTGCATCAGAAGGTATTTATGATAGTGCCCTGGATGCAGCTTCTAAAGCAAGGCAGATTTCCAGTAAAGCGAAAGATGTGTCAGGATTAGCCTATGGCATCATGGCTACCGGATTTATTTATTGCAAAAGCGGTGAATACTGGAAGGGATTTGAAAACCTGATTGAATCTCAACAAATGGGGAAAGACCTAAACGATTCGTTGTTAACATCCATTTCCCTGGCCTTTATTGCCCGTTCGTTTAACAGGGTAGGTGATCCACAAAAGGCACTCAGCTATTATTACCAAAGTTTGCAATTTGCAACCCCTTACCTGTTGTTATGGCCTCACGTTGAAGACATGGCCTATGCACATTTGCAATTGAAAAATTACGATTCAGTTTTGTTCTATCAGCAAAAAAATATACATAACCTCGATTCTTTAACCACAGATCAGTTGGTTATAAAAAGATTTAGTGCATTACAATGGGGCTATTCTATAGATGTGCAATTGGTCCGTAATCAATACGATAAAGTTCTGACAACATTATTACCCGGCCTGGCACAACTACGAAAAAAAAAGGATGTCATTCCGCTAATGCACTCTTTATTGAACCTTGGGAAAGTGTATAACGGCAAAGGCAATTATCAGCAATCGCTGCAATATATACGGGAATTACTACACACAGCCCGTCAGGCAAATAATAAACAATTTTTAAAAGAAGGCACTCAATTAATGGCTGCGATGTTTGATCGTTTAAAACAGACTGATAGTGCCTTTAGCTATTTCAGGCAATACACGGTCATCAAAGATTCTATGGAAACAGCACAATTTACAAGCCGGACCGCCCTTTACCTCGCAGATACTGAGGCTAAGAACAAAATCCGCTTATTAAATAAAGATAAAAAAATTAGTGCCCAGCAATTGGCTTTAAATAAAAAGGAATTGTCGAAACAAGGGCAGTTGAAAAATTTATTAGTCGTCAGCCTGGTCGTATTGTTTTTATTGTCAATGCTTGTGATCAGGAACAATTTGCTGAAAAGGAAAAATGAAAAATTGCAAAATGAACAGGCCCAGTTTGCATTAAAACGAAAGGCGCTGGAGTTGGAAATGCAGGCCCTCCGGGCTCAAATGAACCCACATTTTATTTTTAATTGTTTAAGCGCCATAGATAATTTGATACAAACCAGCCAGGCTGACAAAGCAACGTCCTACCTGGCAAGGTTTGCCAAACTGATAAGGGGTGTATTGGATAGTTCTAAAAACAACATTATCCCTTTTCAAAAAGATTTTGAAACACTGCGGCTATACCTGGAAATGGAACAGTTCAGATGTAACAATAAGTTTAGTTACAAACTAACGGCTGACCAGGAATTACTGCATGGTGATTATAAAGTTCCTCCCCTCATCTTTCAGCCTTTTATTGAAAACGCCATACATCATGGCTTGCTCAATAAACTGGACAGCAACCGGCAATTAGATGTGTCTGTAGAATTGAAGAACGAGCAAATCATCTATTCAATAATTGATAATGGCATTGGCCGAAAAAGGGCAGCTGATCTCAAAGAAATTAACAGACCCGGACAACAATCCTATGGAATTGATATTACAAGGGATCGTATTCAATTGCACAATAAAAATGGCAAAACAAATGATGTTCAGATAACCGACCTGGAACAGGAGGGCCTGGCGGTGGGTACAAAAGCTATCATAAGAATCAATAGCTTTGAAACGCAATAATAAAGTATGTTAACGGCCGTCTTAATAGATGATGATGAAAGCAACCTAAGCTCACTCAGTAAAAAATTGAGTTCGCATTGTCAGCAAATTGAAATTATTGCCCGGTGTGATAATGCCTCCAAAGGTATTGATGCAATTGACAACCTGAAGCCAGATGTTGTTTTTTTAGATATTGAAATGCCTGTCATGAATGGATTTGTAATGTTGCAACAATTAACCTATAAAAATTTTGAACTTATTTTCGTAACAGCTTATGACCATTATGCAATAAAGGCCATTCGGTACAGCGCTTTGGACTATTTAGTTAAACCCATTGAGATTGAAGACCTGAAAGCGGCTGTAATTAAAGCAGCAGAAAAACGCAACCACTCCTACCCTAATCCACAAATTGAAATGCTTGTAGAGCAACTGGTAAATAAAAAAAATTCGTACAGCCGCATTGCCATCCCAACATCAGAAGGCTTACAGTTTATAAAAGTGGAGGATATTATTTATTTAGAAGCAAGCAGCAACTATACCCAGATTTTCACCACTGAAAAAAAGAAATACATTGTAAGCCGCACCTTAAAAGATTTTGAAGACATGCTTTCAACTGAAACGTTCCTCCGGATCCACAATTCATATATCATCAATAAAAATTTTGTAGAAAAATATATCCGGGGTGAAGGTGGGCAGGTAGTTCTTTCCAATGGCATTACCCTGGATGTGTCTAAAAGAAAGAAGAGTGAATTTCTGAAAGCGATCGGGTATTAGTATTTTTGCCGGATGGAAAAATTTCTAAAAGAACTATTTGCCAGTCAACAATACGATTCAACTAATTTCTTTCTGCTGGCTGGCCCCTGTGTGGTGGAAAGTGAAGAATTGATTATGGAAGTGGCAGAAAAAGTTTCCGTGATATGCAAAAACCTGGGTATCCCCTACATATTTAAATCTTCTTACAGAAAAGCTAACCGGACAAGTGGCAGCTCCTTTACAGGATTAGGAGATGATATTGCTATGGAAATGCTTCAACGAACAGGAAAAAGATATTCTCTGCCGGTTGTAACCGACATTCATTCGCCGGAAGAAGCTTCTAAAGCCGCCAGGTTTGTTGATGTATTACAGATACCGGCTTTCTTATGCCGCCAGACTGATTTATTATTAGCGGCTGCTGAAACAGGAAAAATTGTGAACGTTAAAAAGGGCCAGTTTGTAAGTGGCGAGGCGATGAAATTTGCCGTTGATAAAATTAAAAATGCCGGTAACAACAAAGTGATGCTAACAGAAAGGGGTACCACATTTGGTTACCAGGATTTGGTGGTAGACTATCGTAATATTCCCGCTATGCAGGCGCATGGCGTACCAGTTATAATGGATGTCACTCATTCATTGCAACAACCAAATCAAACCAGTGGTGTTACAGGTGGAAACCCCCATTTAATCAGTACAATTGCCAAAGCAGCCATTGCAACTGGAGCTGATGGTTTATTTATTGAAACTCATCCCAATCCGGCTGTTGCCAAAAGCGATGGGGCTAATATGCTAAAACTGGATTTACTGGAAGGTTTATTACAACAATTAGTAAAAATCCGGAAAGTAATCTTATAAAAGAGAAAACCCGGTAATATACCAGGCTTTCTCTTTATTTCTTTTCTATTTTATTCTTTTAGCTTACCTCAAATCAACTTCTTCCACTCCTGGATATTTCTTTTTGTCAAATACAAACTGGTTATCATCAATAGCACTGTTTGTTTTCATTGTACTCACAGTATATGTGTACCTGTTACCTGCATTCTCCAATACTTTTGTGCTATAGATGGATTTGGCTAACTTATCAACCTGCACATATACTTTATGGAATGGTTTGCTTTTGTCTATCGGTGTCATTTCAATTTCCTGCATCACTTTTTTACCCACTTTTTTCTCGCCATTCAGCATATATAGAAAATCCTTGTCATAAAAATTAGTAAACAATTTCTGAGGGGTAATCATTCCGCTGGAAGCATCCAGTTTACTGATAGTAACTTCATTGGCTGCCTTATCATAATTCCAGATGGTTACTCCGTTACAAAATATTTCCTGCCCAATAAAACTAACCCTGTATTTTGTTCCTTTCATCTTGATTGACCCATTTTTATTCGAGAGGGCCTTACCTGCACTAGTTTCAACTTTATAGGCAAAAGTGGCCTGAACAGTTTTAAATGTCTTGAATTTGGCACTTACGCCGTCTAAAACTGCTTTTGCAGCAGGATCACTTTTTTGAGCAACCGACAATAATGTTAAAGAAATTAGAAGTACGGATAAGTAAAATTTTTTCATTATTTATGATTTGTGTGGCACCCTGATTAACTCAGCCAATTTTTTTGACTTATTCGGGGTGGCAAAGATAATTGAATTACAGGAATAGGATAAACAATGACTATATAGGGTTGCACTTGCATGCATTTCTTAACAACCTGCTAACGCTTGAGCCCTTCAATTATCTCAAAGAATCAAGGTGTTGCAGCAGGTCCATTTCAGTCTTAATCAGTACTTCCCTTGCCTTGCTTCCCTGGTTTGGGCCCACAATTCCAGCCGCTTCCAGTTGATCCATCAATCTCCCAGCCCTGTTATAACCCAGTTTCATACGTCTTTGTAACAATGAAGTTGATCCTACCTGGTTATGAACTATCAGCTTTGCGGCATCTTCAAATAAAGAATCCCTGTCATTCATATCGAATTCTCTGCCTTCCATTTCGTTTTCATCTACGTACTCCGGCAGCAGAAATGGTTGAGGATACCCTCTTTGTTCGCTGATAAATTCAACAATTTTTTCAACTTCTGGTGTATCCACAAAAGCACATTGCAACCTTATAAGTTCACCATTATGCGAAATCAACATATCGCCCTTCCCGATTAATTGTTCAGCTCCTCCTGTATCGAGAATTGTACGGGAGTCAATTTTAGAAGAAACTTTAAATCCAATACGAGCAGGGAAATTTGCTTTAATTATACCAGTAATGATATTTACAGATGGCCGTTGTGTTGCAATAATAAGATGAATACCTATTGCCCTGGCCAACTGCGCCAATCGGGCTATCGGCATTTC